>JAGRPD010000009.1:55989-60361 GCA_020439875.1 Verrucomicrobiales bacterium | reverse complement strand
GGATTCGGCGATTGCCAGCTCGCTCTGGAGGGGGAATTTTTCGAAGCCAGCCACACCTATCGAATCAAGGGGCGGCAGGAATACGTGACGCTGATCGAGGAAGACGGGCGGCGTTACTTCAAAGCGTACACGGCGGACCGGCTCGATGGGGATTGGCGGCCCCTGGCGGCGACCGCGGAGCAGCCGTTTGCGAGTTTTCGCAACATTCGTCCGGCGGCGGGCGTCGAGGCGTGGACCGACAATGTCAGCCACGGCGAGCTGATTCGCGCCAGCAACGATCAGACGCTCACCGTTGATTCCTCCGACCTGCGCTTTCTTTTCCAGGGCATGCTGGAGAAGGACAAGCGCGGTGTGAAGTATGGCGGCTTCTCATGGCGAATCGGTTTGCTGACGCCAGCCCGGTGAGGGGCGTGCGACCGCGTCACGGGGTGGGAAGGGAGTCGGACAGCGGGATCTCGTCCCGAATCAAGCGGCCCGCTTGGCCTGTTAGGTGAAGATAGAAGTCCGGCGGCAAACCCTCATAGGTTAGAAATTGCGCGCCGTTGGCGGTGGGAGGCTGGTTGGTGCATTTGAAAATGGCGGTGCCCTCATCCACCTCGTCAAACATGGCGACGTAGAGCATCTGCGCGCCCGCGCGTTTGGCGGCGGCGACTTGCGACCAAAGGAACTGCCCCTTGAGGCGTGGGATGTCATCCAACGGACCGCCGTGGAGATTGTGCCAGCTAAAGCCCGGATACACGACGGGGAGAAAGTCGATGCGGCGCTCCCGGCACCATTCGAGGTCCGGTTTCCAGACGCGCTCGCCATGGCGGGCGGCCTCGTCGGGAGTGCGGTAGCGGCCAATGGTCCAGGGGCTGAGGACATCGGCGAGGGCCAGCACTTCTTGAAGCCGCGGATCCCGCGCGGCATCGCGGCTGCCATCGCGCCAACCGGTGGGAACCCCCAGCATGACGGTGCATCCATCCGACTTGAGCCGGGTGATGAGCTGGTGGCATTCGGCGAGCGTGTAGTCGCGATCGTCATTGAAACCGACGCCCCAGACGGCGACCACAGGTTTGCCTTCGTGATGCAGGTAGGAGCGGTCGGTGGTGAGATTCCATTCAGTTCGCAAGTTGCGCCAATCCTCGCCGACACCGGCCACGCCGCCTGCCTTCAAGCCGCTCAAATCGTACATCACGGCATAGACGGTGCCGCTGAGCTGGCTGGCGGAGCGCACGGACTGGAGGACGGCGTCTGTGTGACGCCGCTCCGCGTCATGGGCCAGACCGTTGGCGAAACGCTGGATGAAGGCTCCGTCGATACCGTGCTCCCGCATCCAGCGAAAGTGGCGGCGAACGGTCTCGGGATGCACGCTGCTGAACACTTCCGCGTGGCTGCCATCCGCATGTTGGAAGCCGGTGGTGAATTTTTCCTCCGCCGTGTACTCCGACATGTCGGGCCAGAGATCGACGGTGACATTGCCCGGGGCAAAGGGCTTCATGCGCTGCCGTGCCCAATGTTTCCAACCCAAGTTGGCACCGTCGCCCTCGCCATTGAACCAGCCTTGATAGCCGCACATCACCTTGCCGGTGAGCGTTTGCGCGTCGGCCGCGCTTTTTGCGGGTTCATCGGCGGGCATGGCGCCTTCGCCATGCAGATCGAAGGCGCACAGAATGATGACGCAGCAGATCAGGCGGTGCATGGCGATGGGTTACTTTCGTTTTCGACCGAGCAGGTCGCGGGCGACGGCGGCCTCGTAGTGCTCGATGAAATCCGTCACCGGAATCTTGGCGAGGGTTTGGCCAATGACGTCGAGCGCCAGGTCCGCCGCTTTTTTGAAGCGGATGCAGCTCTTGCCCATGTTGAGCTTTTTGCCGGTGGCGGCCCAGGCTTGGTGAAATTCCTCCATCAGCGCGGTGCCGGTGTAGATGCTGAACATGTAGAGCGAGAGGTGCGCCTTTTGCGAAGCCAGGCAGACGAAGGGCAGGGGTTCCTTCGGATTGGCGTGATAGCCCTTGGGATAGATCGAGTGCGGCACGAACCAGCCGATCATGCCGTACTGCATGCCTTCCGTGAAGCCGGGTTGGAGGTTTGCGTTGATGACGGCGCGCACGGTTTCCAGCTCGCGGCAGCGCTCGGGCGTTTGCTCCTTCAAATACGCGGCGACGGTGGCGGCGGAACTTTGCATGGGTGGGAACCGTACCGGGCCGCTCGTTCCGGCACAATGCGAAATGCGCCGCAAAAACGGCGTGCCCTCTCAAAGAGAAGGCACGCCGCGGGACTTGATGAGCGCTTTGCCTTAGCCGTCGAGCGTCCAGCCTTCGCGATACTCTTTGGTCAGGTACTGGTTGGCGTCGGCGACGTTGGTGACGACCCCTTTTTCACCGTCGTATTCGAGCTTCTGACCCACGCGGTAGGCGACGAGGCCGAGCAGCATTTGCTCGATCATGTTGCCGGAGTATTCGAAGTCGCAGGCGGTCTTTTTGGACGGGTCTTTGCAGGCGTCGAACCACTGTTTTTGGAAGTGGCCCACCTCTGGCAGCGTGGTTTCTTTGGTGCGCGGCTTGTAGTAGGTGAGGTCGGCGTTGTCACCGAATGGCAGGATCATGCGCGAGGTGAAGTCGGCGATGAGGAAGCCTTCGCTGCCCTTCCACATGGCCCCGTGGCTGATTTTGTCGAGATCGATGAAGGGCTTGGGCGGGCGCGGCATGACACCGCCCTGGTACCAACTGACGGTGATGGGGCCGCGCCAGTCGTTGGCGGGATGCTCAAAGTGCGACTCGCACAGCACGGGGGTGACATCGGGATTGAATTCCTCCCCCTTCGCGCTGGCGGAGGTGGGCAGCTTGGCATCGACCGCATTCCACAGCAGATCCATGGTGTGGCTGCCCATGTCGCCAATCTGACCGGCGCCGAAATCCCAAAACATGTTCCACTCCAGGCAGTTCGCCCCGGCGCGGCCGGCGAAGTAGGCGGGGCTGTAGGGATGATAGGGCGCGGGGCCGAGCCACAGGTCGTAGTGGAAGGTCTCCGGCGGCGCGCCATCGCCGATCGGGTATCCCGGGCGCGGGATCTGGCGGTTGCCCCAGGCGTAGGCGGCCTTCAATTCGCCGATGGAACCGTCGAGGATGAGTTCGCGGATGCGGTTGAAATTCGGATGCGCGTGGCGCTGCATGCCGACCTGGGTGGCGAGCTTGCCTTTCTTTGACAGCCAATTGGCGCGCACGGTGCGGGCCTCGTTGACGGTGATGGCCAGCGGCTTCTCGCAATACACATGGAGGTCGCGGTTCAGCGCCCAGTTGGCGATGAAGGCGTGGGTGTGGTCGGCGGTGCAGATGACGATGGCGTCGAGGTCCTTTTGCTGGTCCAGCATGACGCGCCAATCGACGTAGGTTTTGGCACCGGGGAAACGCTTCAGCGCGTCCGCGAAGCGCTCTTCATTCACATCGCAAAGCGCCACCACGTTTTCCTCGCTGATCGAATCGTAATGGGCGAGTCCGCGGCCCCACACGCCGATGAGGCCGACGTTCAGCTTGTTGCTCGGCGTTTGCGCGCCGAGGCGGTGACCGGAGGGCAGGATGAGAAAACCGGCCCCGGCGGCGGCGGTGGAGACGAAGCGGCGGCGGGAGAGTGTCGGAGATGGTGGTGGCTGCATGGCAGAAGAACGGATGCAAAGGGGGCTGGGTTTCGGGAAACGAACGGGGTTGCCCGGAGGGTGAAGCGCGTGTTTGGTGACGGGTATGCTGACCAAGCGCATCATTCCTTGTTTGGATGTGAAAGAAGGCCGGGTGGTGAAGGGAACGCAGTTTTTGGAACTGCGGGACGCGGGAGATCCTGTGCAGTCCGCTCAGGTGTACAATGCGCAGGGGGCTGATGAGCTGGTATTTTTGGACATCACCGCCAGTCACGAGGAACGCAAAACCATGGTGGATGTGGTGGAGCGCACGGCGGCCTCGTGCTTCATGCCGCTGACGGTGGGAGGCGGGATTCGCACCGTGGCGGACATGCGGGAGATGCTGCTGGCTGGGGCGGACAAGGTGGGCATCAATTCGGCAGCCGTGGCGACGCCGGAGGTCATCGATGCGGCGGCGGAGGCGTTTGGCTGCCAATGTCTGGTGGTGGCCATCGATGCGAAGCGCAACGACCGTGGATCCTGGACCGTCTATACCCACGGCGGACGCCGTCCCACGGAGTTGGATGCCGTGGAGTGGGCGGCGGAGGTGTGCCGACGCGGGGCAGGGGAGATCCTACTGACCAGCATGGATGCGGATGGGACCAAGGCGGGTTACGACATCGCCCTCACCCGGGCGGTGAGTGAGGCCGTGACGATCCCGGTCATTGCCAGCGGAGGGGCCGGAAATTTGGACCACATGGTGGAGGTGTTGGAGGCGGG
>JAGRPD010000009.1:0-55939 GCA_020439875.1 Verrucomicrobiales bacterium | reverse complement strand
GATGATGTGAAGCAGTATTTGGCGGGACGCGGCATCGCGATGAGGACGATGGCGGAGGCGAGGTGAGGGGTGGTACCCGACTCGGGGTGTCAGGGCCGTGTCAGCGGCTCATTTTGAGCCATCCGTCGAGAAAACTTTGTTTGGAATCGCATCTGAGACTTGCGAAAGGCGGAGGTTCACTCTATAGGGGAAGTCTGCTACGGAGAGTGCTTCTTGACTGCGAAACATCGACCCGAGTTGATTTTCTGGTTTTTAGAATAATTCTTCCAAATATAAAAAATATCTTGTCATTCAGGAATTTTTGTTGATATTGTTTGTGTAAGCGGGTATAGCTTAGTGGTAAAGCTCCATCCTTCCAAGTTGGCTACGTGGGTTCGATTCCCACTACCCGCTCCAGAACACAAACAAAATTCCTGAACATGCGCTCTCTGAACCTTCCTTCCTCCGTGGCTGCGACCGCTCTTGCGGCCCTGATGGCTACGTCTTCAGCGCAGGCCGCGCCCCGCTGCGATGAACTTGCGGCGGACGTCCAAGCTGCCATCGCCAAAGACAAGTCCAAGACCCTCATGATCGTCGAGGATGCCTTGGTGGTGAATGAGTCCTGCGCCTGCGACATCGTGCGCGCGGCCATCCAGGCTGCCGATGCCGATGAGACCCTGGTGCAGCAAATCGTGCAGACGGCGATCGCGGTGGCTCCGAAGATGGCTCCTGTGATCACGGAGTGTGCGGGCATGGATCAAAATGGCATTCCCAAAGCCGTCGTGGCCTCGGGCAAGTCCGGCAAAGATGGCAAGTCCGTGGTGCCCATGAAGGCTCCTGCTGAGGTCTTGCCGCCGCAGAAGAAGTCAGACACGAGTTCCGAGTACGCCATCCCGTCGAACATTCGCGGCGTCTATTTGATGGCACCCGGTGGGGTGGGTTACATCACCCAGCAGGTGCCTACCGAGGAGAAAGAGGACAAGCCCGAGCACAAGCGCCGCAAGCGTCATCCCGTCTCCCCCTCCTACGCAGCCCATTGAGTTGAGCGTTCAGTTTTTTGAACCGGTCGCTGCCACGGCTTGGTCGCCCTAGATCCAATCCACCTTTTACGGTTCCACCACGCATGAGTTCGAAGTCAACATTACTTTACGCGGCATTGACCCTCGCGTTGGGGGCGGTTCCGGCGATGGGTCAGGGATTGCTGGCGATGCAGCAATCGGCCCACTTCGACCGGGATGAGCCGTTGAATTGGACGATCGGTGTCAGCGGGGGCTATGACTCGCTGAACTACAACCTGGAAAACCCCGCCTATCCGAACATCGATTCCTACTTCATTCAGGGCGGCATCGGGGCGACCTACTCGGACAACGACCGCGTCACGCCCTGGAGCTTGGCGGTGAATGGCGGGGTGTTGAACTACCTGGACGAGGCACCGCGGGCTCGGGACACTTATTACAGTGCTCGGGTGGCATTCAACATCGCCCACCAGGTGTCGGAGCGGTTGAAATTCAGCAACAACTTTTATGGAACCTATGAGGCGGAGCCCAACTACGCCATGGGTGCTTCGACGACACTGTGGAATGGTCAGTATTTCTATGGTTACAATAATTTCAATCTGAGCTACGCTTGGTCGCGGCGCTTCTCCAGCACAACCTCTTACACGGTCGATACGATTCGCTACCAGCAGGATTTCGTGTCGGCATCGGAGGATCGACTGTCGCACCTCATCGCGCAGCAGTTTGCCTATCAGATGAACCAGAAGACGGCGCTGGTGGCTGAGTATCGCTACCGTGCGGTGGACTACATGCACCGCAATGATGTGGATTCTCACTCCCACTTCGTGCTGGCGGGCATCAACCACGCCTGGAGCCAGCGCACCACGTCTTCAGCACGGGCTGGAGCTGAGTTTTACAAGTCGGGCCGCACCAGCAAAGTGTCACCCTACGCCGAATTCGCGCTCAATTACCAAGCCGACCGCAAGACCACGGTGTCATGGTTCAGCATGCTGGGCTACGACGGCACGGAGTTGCAGAGCTACAGCGACCGCTACTCCTTCCGCACGGGGATCAATGCGCAGCACGCGGTGGATCGCCGCCTGACATTAAACGGAGGTCTCTCCTATGTGTACAGCAAGTTTGGTGGCAATGCGCTGGTGGATGAAGTCACGGAAAACAGCGTGATGGTCTCCGCCGGGGTGAACTACCTGCTGTGGGAAAATTTCAGCGTGAACGCCGGTTACGGTTACACGATCTTGAAATCCTCCAACGAACTCCGGGAGTTTGACCGGAACCGCGTCACGGTGGGCATGAGCGCTACCTTCTGATGAAACCGCTGCGTCCAGATCGCGGCGGCGAGGAGGAGACTTCTTCCATCGCGGGACCAGGGACGAGTCAGGTTGGACATCTTTTTTTCATCAGCTCCTGGGCAAAGGAATTTTGTCGAGGAGCTGACTTGCTTTCGTGACAAATATTTGATATTGTTGAAATATTAGTAATTATCAATTATGAATCACGAGGAAAGCGGTAACGATTTTCAACGGCAGGCTCTGGATACCTGGCAAATCCTGCGCAATCGGCTCGGCCTGATCATCACCAGCACGATCCTGATTTTCGCGATCGCGGTTTTGATCACCTACATCATGCCGCGCAAGTATCGCGGCGTGGTGGAGATGCGGATCGAGCGATTTGCGGACAAATTGCCGGTTTTTTCGGATCGGGATCCGGGCCGCAGTGAGGTGCTCTCTGAGCAGTGGATGAAGACGGAGGTGGGTACGATCAACAAGTCGGAGACCCTCTACCCGGTGATTGATGCTCTCGGTTTGACGAAGGCTTGGAAGGCAGACACGCGACAGGTGGCCTTGGCGATGATCAAAAGCAACCTGGAGACGCAGAATGAGCTGCGATCAGACATCGTCAAGATCGAGTTTTACGATCAGGATCGCAATCGGGCCGCTGAGATTGCCAATGCGGTAGCAGAGAGCTACATGCACCGCCGAGTTGAGGTGGAGAAGGATCAAAAGACAGAGGCTCTGGCGAAGCTCGACAAACAGATTACGGAGCAAGAATCGCTCGCGCGTGATGCGCGGAATCGCCGACTGGCAGCGCAAAAAGAAGCGGGCATTTTGTCCGAACGAAATCCTTACGGGATGCGGTTGCCGGGAATGGAGGTGGGGACTGAAGAGGGAGCGATGGTGAATGCTCGGGAGACTGAGGAATTGCGACTCCGAGTGAAGCTGCAGGATATCAGGGCCAATCTGGAACAGTTGGACAAGCTGAGCCCGGATCAGATCGTTGCCAATGCGTCAGGATTTCAGTTGAATGACACCAACATTGTGGCCCTGCGGACCGAGCTGAATCGGCTGCAAATCGAGCTTGAGGGGCTGCGCAACTCTGGTCTGGGGGCTCGGCATTCCAAGGTGAAGGGAGTCATGGCGCAGGTTGATACCACGCGGAACATGATCCTGCAGGCTGCGGAGTCTCACCGGAGCGGCCTGCGGGCGCAGATGGCGGCGACCGAAGAATCGCTGAAAGAGATGGAGGCTTTCAACAAGGATTCGAAGGATGAAGCTCTCGACAAACAAGCCTCCCATGGAGACTACCTCACCATCAGTCGCGAGGTGGAGAACATCGAAGAGACGCTCTACAAACTGAAGCAGCGCGCCTCCGAAGCGCGGGCAGACATTGAGCTGGTCAAATCTCCCGCCACGATCCTGGCCCCCGCTGAGCCCGAGATGACACCGGCAAAACCCAACGTGCCGATCAATTTGGCGCTGGGCGGCATTCTCGGATTGATGCTGGGTGTGGGCCTCGCCTTTGGTCTTGAGTCGCTGGATACGACGGTGAAGAGCCTGGATGACGTGGAGCGCTCCCTCGGGGTGCCGGTGCTGGCGGTGATTCCCAAGGACGTGGGCGTGCTGCATCGCAACAGTGGATTCACTCCCGACGCGGAGGCCTACCGCGTGCTGCGGACCAACATTGAGTTCAATCGACGAAACCCCAACGCCAACTGTCTCACGGTAGTCAGTGGCGGGGCGGGGGAAGGCAAGTCCACCACCCTGACCAACTTGGCCTTCGTCTGCGCGCAGGGCGGTTACAACGTCTTGCTCATTGATGGGGACATGCGCCGCCCGCGGTTGCACACGCTGTTTGATGTGGACAACACCACCGGCCTTTCCAGCTACCTCACCACCAACATGCCGTTGGAGGAAGTAGTGGTTCAGACGCCGGTGGAGAATCTCTACTTTTTGCCCAGTGGACTGCTGCCGGCCGATAGCGCGGGGATCCTCAACTCCCAGCGCATGTCCGAACTCATTGAGGACGTGAAGGCGCGGTTCGACCTGGTGCTGATTGATTCTCCACCGATCCTCGGACTCTCAGACGCCTCCGTGCTGGTCAATGAGGCGGACCTCACCATCATCGTGGTGCAGCACCGCAAGCTGCCTCGTCACATGCTGCTGCGGGTGAAGCAATCCGTGGAAAATGTGGGAGGCAAAGTGCTCGGGGTGGTGCTCAACAACGTCGATACCCGCAGCGATTCCCAATACCAATACTACACCAGCTACTACAGCTACTACTCCCCAACCAACGCGGCTGCTCCCGCCGGGAAGTCTCGGAAGAAGAAGTCCAAATCTCGAAAAGCCTCCGCCGAGACGGCCAGCACTCCCTCCGTGGTGCAGCGGGTGACTCAAGCAAAAGCCGATTCGGATGTTTCGGATGATCTGTTTTGATCTCCCCCTCCAACGTTAGTCCAAATTCATCGCCATGAAAGCTCTCCTCCTTCTTTTCCTCTGCGCCCTCACCGCTCCCTGGATGGCGCGGGCGCAGACCAGTGAACTGCCTTTGCGTCCCGGAGACCGCATCACGCTGACCATTGGCGGGGTGCCGCCCGAGGAGATTCAACAAATCTCGAAGGTCTATACGATTGCGGAAAATGGAGTCATCAGCCTACTGCACATTCAGGAAGTCAAAGCAGCGGGACTGAAACCTTCCGAATTGCAACGGGCCGTGGAGGCCACGTATCGGCGGGAGGAAATCTACACCAATCCAACCGTCACGATCTCGATTGATGATGCACTTGGGGGGGCACCCAGCCGTGTGGTGTACGTGGTTGGGGTGATGCAGCCAGGGCCGAAACCTTTCAAGCCGGGTCTGACGGCGCTCCAAGCTGTGAACGCGGGGGGCGGCCCCAACCCCTACGCTTCGATGCGGAAGGCGCAAATCATTCGCAGCCGACAGGACGGCACCCGCCAATCCATCCCGGTGGATTTGAGCAAGGCCATCAAAGATCCCTCGCTTGATATGGTCCTGCAGCCCGACGATCAAGTGATCTTGCCGGAGTGATTTTCGAAGGAGGAGGTTCTCCGGTTCATCCGGGAACTGACGAGCCCAGTCGTCCCAATCGTCGTCTGGAATCTCCCGGGATCGATGGGGACGAGGATTGAGACGAGGCCTTGGGTTTTAGCTCAGAGTGGGTTTGACCAGCCCTTCCAAGCGGGTCACGCCCCGGCGGATGCGAGCTTTCACAGTGCCGAGAGGCTCATTGAGACGCTCCGCCACTTCGGCCTGAGTCAGTCCGTCAAAATAGGCGAGCTGGATGGCTTCGCGTTGGTCAGGCGTCAGCTTATCCACTGCATGGCGCACCACGTTGCTGCGTTCCTTGACCTCCAGAAGCTCTGAGCTAGAGGCTTCAAACTCGAATTGCTCCGTGCGGTTCTCCGTTTCGAAGTCGCCATTGAGGCGAGACCGACGTTGCTTGGATCGGATGCGGTCGATGGCGCGGTTGCGGGCCATGGTGGTGACCCAGGTGAGAGGCTTGCCTTTCCGGGGTTCGTAGAGGTGGGCTTTGTTCCAAATCTGAACCAAGACTTCCTGCATGACGTCCTCGGCGTCGTGGTGATCGTTGAGGACGTTGGAGATGGAGGTGAAAATGAGACCGCCGTATTTGCGATAAAAGGTCTGGAAGCTGCTGCTGTCTTTGGCGGCGATCCGCTTGAGGAGAGTCATGTCTTCCTGGACGGACGCTTCAAGTTCCTGAGGGATGTTTTCAATCATGATGAAGTTCCTAAAGTTCTTAAGTTGGGAAGATGTATAGGGCGGAAAAAGGCGGCGTCAAAGCAAATGTCGATTTTTTGTCTCAAATGTCGATGTTTAGAAGGATGATTGTCGAAGGTTTGAAAAAACCTAAATCGCGCCGGGTGGGATTTCTGCAAAATCAAAGAATCTGATGGACGGCGTGTTCGGAGCGTCCGCTGCTTCGCGAGGAGTCCCGCCTTCTGCTCAGGTTTCTGGAGTCGGCGATGGAGCCGACCGACCTACTGGGGTGAGGAAGCGCCGGTGGCTTCGCCGGGGGCGGGATCAGATACCGCAGGGGCTTCTGCGGGAGGTGGCACAAAGCCCGCAGCGGTTAAGACTTCGCTGAGTTTGACGGGGCGGCCATCGGTCTGCTCGCTGACGTAAGCGGCCTGAAGAAAAGCGTGGACGGCGAGGGTCTGACGGGCGGAGACCGGCGGGGTGCCTGTCGCAAAGAAATCAATGACCGCGCGCAGCAGCTGGCTGAGATCGGTGATGGTTCGAGCGGGAACGTCTTCAATCGTGGCTCCGGAGCTGGAGGTGACGTGGACGGCAGACTCGGGAGGCAGCGCGTGAAGGGCGACGAGGGTGCCCTGACGATCTCCACTCCAACCACCCACGAGGGTGGAGGAAGGGCCGGCTCGCAGCGCTTGAACGACCTCGCAATCGGGACCCATGACATCGAACAAACTCTCGACGGCAGCGAGGGACGAAGGGGAAAAGAGCGCAGCTTCCAGGGAGCCCATCGGAGCGGTGACGATGGCGGCATCGGCGGCGGTGGAGCCATCGGTGGTGCTGGGAGAGATGCTGCAGGCGCTGAAGAGAGGGATGTGAACTTTCTCGGCGGCGGCGAGGATGCTGACGACCCCTTCGAGGGTGATGGCGACGGGGGGCTCGATGTAGAGAGGTTTGCCGAGGGGCATGATCTCGAGCACGAGGCTGATTTGGCGGGTTTCCTCACCATTGAGCAGCATGATGGCATCCACCGCATTGGCGAAGTCGGTGGTGGCTTCGACGATGCGCACGCCGAATTTGTCTTGCAAGACGCTGGCGTGTTGGAGGTGGGCCTCGGAATTGCCACCGGGGAGGGCCATGACGATGCGGCCGCCCGGGATGTGATTGGGATTGGCGGGATCATTGAGGCGGGCGGCCATGAGTTCCGCCCGATCTGTGGCGAGGCCGACGACACCGATGCGCACAGGCTCCACGGCGTGAGACGCTGTGGAGACGAACGTGAAGAGCACTCCCAAGGCGAGTGTCCGCACGCTGTACCTGTTGGCCGCTCTCAGTCCCACAAGGGTAAGATGCGGGCGGGGGAGACGCTTGGCAAGCTCGGAGGATGGGATTGTGAAGGCGGAGGCTGATGGTAAAGTGGAGTCGGGATCAAGTGATCTGAGTTTTGTTGTGTCTTTTGTTTTAGCTTTAGAGTCCTCCTGCGATGAGACGGCGGCTGCGGTGTGCGGGCTGGATGGACGGTTGCGATCCAGCGAGGTGGCCACTCAGATTCCCCTGCACCGACGCACGGGAGGGGTGGTGCCTGAGGTGGCCTCTCGGAGTCACATTTTGCATGTGCGCCAATTGGTGAAGCAATCGCTAGCGGAGGCGGGAGTGAGCCTGCGGGAGATTGTGGCCTTCGCAGCGACTCAGGGACCTGGTTTGGTGAGCAGCCTGCTGGTGGGGACTTCGATGGCGAAGGCGCTGGCGGTGGCCTCGGGTCGGCCCTACCTGGGTGTGAATCACATGGAGGGGCATTTGCTTTCCCCATTCATGCGGGGGGACCACGAGGTGCGGCGCTGCGTGGCTCTGATCGTCAGTGGCGGCCACACGCTGCTGGTGCGGGTGGCGGGCGTGGGACGGTATGAGGTGATGGGGGGGACGCGAGATGATGCGGCGGGGGAGGCGTTTGATAAGGTGGCCAAAATGATGGGGCTGCCCTATCCCGGTGGGCCCGAGATTGATCGGCTGGCTCCACGGGGGGATCCGAAGGCGTTTGCCTTTCCGCGCAGCTTTCTGGAGCGGGACAGTTTGGAATTCAGCTTCAGTGGGCTGAAGACAGCGGTGCGTTATGAGCTGCCGAAGGTGAATCTGCAGGATGAACAGGTGGTGGCCGATCTGTGCGCTTCGGTGCAGGCGGCGATCGTCGAGGTGCTGGTGGAAAAGCTGATGCGCGCGGCGCGGCGGGCGGGAGAAACCTGCGTCACGGTGAGCGGTGGGGTGGTCTGCAATCGCGGCCTGCGGGCGGCGCTGGAGCAGCGCTGTGCGGCGGAGGGCTTGGAACTGCTGCTGGCTGAACCTGGCTTGAGCACCGACAATGCGGGGATGATCGCTTTTGCTGCGGTGCAGCGCTTTCGGGTGGGTCAGACGTCTCCGTTGAATGCGGAGGTCAATCCGAATCTGTCTTTGACGACTCTCTAGCGTTCCAGAGTGGGTGGGCGGGAGCTGACGATGCGGAAGCCGACGCTGTCGAGCCGGAAATCGGGCGGGTCAGGTCCGCGAAAGGCAGTTTGGAGTCGATCTGCGTTGCCGGTGCGCCAGGAGCCTCCACGCACGCTGCGCTCGCGGGGGTGGGAGGGATCGATCCAGGAGTCGGTCCACTCCCAGACATTGCCCGCTAGATCGCAAAGGCCGTTGGGCAGCGGGATGAAGCGTCCGACGGGTGCGGTGGCTGCCCAGCCGTCATCGTACTGGGGGATCCAGGCGGCATCGTAGTCGCGACCAAAGCGGCGACCGAAGGCGGCGTCGCAGTAATTGCCAGCGCGCGGCGGAGGCGCGGGCTGTCGGCCTCCCCAGGGAAAGCGCGGGAGGGATGAAGGGCTGTTTTGGGTGAGACTCGACCATTCGGCGTCGGTGGGGAGACGGTAGGGATGGTGCTCCTTTTCACTGAGCCACTGGCAAAAGGCGGTGGCGTCATGCCAGCTCACCATGACGGCGGGGTGATCGCTGCCTTGCCGGAAAGCCGGGCGCGGCCAGGGACGTCCGGTTGCGCGAACGAAGGTCCGATAGTCCCGCACCCGGGTTTCATGTCGAGCGACCCAAAGGGCGTGATCCTCCGTCTCCACACGGATCATGTCCATGCCGAGACCATTGGTCCAGGTGGGGGTCCGGCCGCTGCGGGTTGAAGGATGACAGTTCGTGAGAATGCCGAGGAGACCGGCGATGGCGATGCCGTGGAGAGCTGAGGCCGTCATGTCGGGAGCTGGCGGGCCATGGGGAAAAAGGATCAGTGGATCTCGATTCGGTCGATACCGATCATGTGGCTGGGTTTGGCGTCGGGGTTAGCACCGGTGATCTCGATGGTGATTTTGAGGGGCTCGGTGGGGGAGACGGGGACGGCGCGGAATTGGATCGGTGGGGCGGGCAGCACCTGGGGGGTGAAGAAGTCGGCCTCCTGGATCTCGCCGTTGAGGGTGATTTTGGCGCGGGCGTAGTCTTTGGCGGTGGTGGCGTGGAGGGTGATGTCGTGCGTGCCAGGTTGGACCTGCGGCAGAGTGAGAGTGAGGGTGTCGCCCGGTTTGGCTCCCGTCCACCAAAGCTGACTGCCTCCTGACCAACCGCTGCCGAAATGGGTCATGGGTTGGGGGCGCAGGGTTCCTCCGCTGACGAGGGCTTGCTGCTTGGGGAGGGTTTCGGCTTCGAGCCGTTGGTCGCCGGGTGCAGGTGGGGGAACGGTGCTCTGGGGGGAGGCACCGCCGGTGCCGGGAAGCGGGACTTGGACCGGGCTGGCGAGGTAGGCGACGAGATCGGCGACTTGGTCGAAGGGCAGGGCCTCGAAGAGTCCTGGCGGCATGAGGGATTGAGGGAGTTCCTGCCGTTTTTGGATGTCGGCTTTTTTGACTTCCACGGTGGCTCCACCGGGGAGGGCGAGGGTGAGAAAATCGGGATTTTCAGCCCGGAGGAGGCCGCTGACGACGGATCCATCGTTGAGGGTGACGGACTGGAGGAGGTAGTCTTTGCCGACCACGGCACTGGGGGCGAGGACGTTTTCCAGGAGGTAGTTCAAATCGGCCCGATTGGAGCCGGTGAGGTCGGGACCGAGGGCGACGCCTTGACCAAAGAGGGTGTGGCAGGTGCCGCAGGTGAGGGCGAAGGTTTGGCGGCCTCGGGCGGCGCTGGCTTGGGCGAGGACTTTCTCATTGAGGCGGTTTTTCCATTGCTCGATGGCGGGGCGGAGTTGGGCGAGATCGACATCGCCGGAGCCGCGGGTCCAGTTTTTCTCGATGAGGCGAGTGATGGCGGGATCGTTGAAGCGTTCGAATTGATCGAGCAAGACGGGGGAGATGAGGCCGGGCTGGAGCTGTTTTTGATCGACCGCTTCGAGCAGGATGCGCGCCATGTCGGGGCGGGTGGCGAGGAGGTTGACGGCGTCGGTACGGAGTTTGAGGGGGAGATCGGCCAGACGGCTGACGAGGGCCGAGGCGGTGGCGGGGCCGGGGTCTTGACGCAGGGCGGCGATGAGGGTGGGTAGCAGGGGGCGCTGATCCATCAGAGAGCGGGCGAGGGGGCCGAGTTCCGGATCATGCCCGGCTTGCAGAAGCTGAATGGCTTCTTGCCGTGCCTCGGTGGGAAGCTTTGTGTCGCGAGCGCGGGCGCGCCAGTGCGGGAAGTCCTGGGCATCGCCAAAGCGGACGCCGAGGCGGCGGAGCACGTCGGTGAGGGCGGGGCGATTGGCGGCGAGTTTTTCACCGGTGGCGCGGGCTTCCTCCCAACCGGGAGGTTGATCGACAGGCGGCAGCTGGGAGAGGGCGAGGAGCAGCTGCTGGGCGCGCTGGTGGTAGAGTTCAGGCTGGGTGGTGGCGGCGAGGCTGGCCATCAGACCGGCGCGGCCTTCGGCGGTGATGGCAGCTCGGCGGGCGATGAACTCGCGCAACATGGGCCAGGGGGTGGCGGCGGCGAGAGCGAGGGCGCGGGCGCTGTCGGCTTCGACGAGGGGCTCGATGCCGTACCAGCAGAGCAGGGGGAGGTTGCGATCAAATTGATCGGTGGGGTGAAGGGTGAGGCTGCTGGCGATGCCCCAGCGTTGCTCGAGGGGAAGGCGTTGCAGGAGGCTGGCGGCGTAGCGTCGAGTGATGGCGGAGGGATCTTCGGCGGCGAGTTTTTCGACGCGGGAGAGGAGGCTGGCGGGAAGCGGTTGGCGATCTTCTCCGAGGAATTGCAGGGCCCAGCCTCGGAGGTAGGGGCTGGGATCATCGAGGGCGGTGGCGCAGTCTGCGGGGGTGAGGAGGCCGCAGGTATGGCGGGTCCAAAAGGCGCGGAGGCGGAGCGGGACGGAGGTGGCGTGGGCGGCTTCGAAGGCGCGCAGGGCGGCGGCGAGCGCGGGGGTGTCGGCGCTGCCGGTGGCGGTGCGTTCTTGCAGCAGGCGTTGGGCTTGGCGGGCTTGGAAGGCGTTGGGATCGGCCAGGGTGGCGACGAGATCGGCGTCGCTACGATCCGGGAGGTCGAGCGTGGTGGTGTGGGCCTGACCGTGGCGGATGCGGTAAAGGCGGCCATTGCTGCGATCCCAGATTTCGACGTCGCGGTGGTGGCAGGTTTGTTTGTCATGCCAATCGGACACGTAGAGGGCTCCATCGGGACCCTGCATGACGCCGACGCCGATGAATTCGTGGTCGTGGGAGAGGGCGAAGTCAGGCAGGTGACGGCCGATGAATCCGGAGCCGTCCCGCTCGACGTGCTCGCGCAGGATGCGATGGCCGTGGAGATTGCTAAAGAAGAGCGTGCCGCGGCAGTCGGGGGGGAAGGTGTCGGCTTGATAGATGGCGAGGCCACAGTGGGCGTGGCCGCCTCCGACGGCGGAGGTGTCATTGGCGAGGCGGGCGGAGAGGGCGCGATCGACGCCGCCGCGGGCATTGGTGGAGGCGAAGGTGCCATCGCCGTAGTGGAGGTGATCGGCGATGGTTTTGATGTCGTCAAAAATGTAGGGATTGAAGTGCTGACCGGCTTGGCGGAAGTAGCGCCCGCCCTGGCTGAGGTGGTAGAGGTGGGGGATGACGCAGGCGGTGATGAACCAGTCGCCGTGTTCGTCAAAATCGACGCCCCAGGGGTTGCTGCTGCCTTCGGCGAAGACTTCGAACTGGCGCTTCACGGGGTGGTAACGCCAGACGCCGGCGTTGATGGGCTGGCGTTCCTCATCTTTGCAGCCGGGTTTTCCGACGTTGGAGTGGGTGAAGACGCCGTGGCAGCCGTACAGCCAGCCGTCGGGGCCCCAGGTGAAGGCGTTGAGCGTCTCATGCGTGTCCTGCCAAGCCCAGCCGTCGAGCAGGATTTCGGGTTCGCCATCGGGGTGGTCATCGCCATCGCGGTCGGGATAAAACAGCAGCCAGGGTGCAGCGCCGACAAAGACGCCGCCAAAGCCGACCTCAATGCCGCTGGCGAGGTTGATGTTTTCTGCGAAGGTTTTTTTCGTCTCGAAGGAGCCGTCTCCATCGCTGTCTTCGAGGATGATGATGCGGTCTTTGCCCTGACCCTCCGGCGCGCGTTGGGGGTAGGTGTGGCCTTCCACCACCCAGATGCGTCCGCGGGCATCGAAGCACATGGCGATGGGTTGGGTGAGGTCGGGCTCGGCGGCGATGAGATCCATCTCGAAACCGGCGGGCAGCTCGAAGCGGGCGAGCGATTCCTGAGGGGAGAGGCCGCTGCCGTAGTCATCTTGCGGGCGGCCACCGGGCACCTTCCAAAGGGGTGCGGCATCGGTGGTGAGGGGAGCTTTTTGCAAATGGATGGTCAGGCCGCGCTTGCTCGCGGTGAGGACATCCAGCGCGCCATCGCCATTGAGATCGGCCACGGGCACACCGACGCCGACGCCGGAGTCGGCGTGGATGAGGTGGGGCTGGAAATCGATGCCGTCCGCCGTTTTGACGTTGCGAAACCAATACAGCACGGGCTCCTGCAGGGAGCCGGGATCGCGACCACGGTGGGCGAACCAGCGCTTGCCGGTGACGAAGTCCTGACGGCCATCGCCATCGAGATCGGCGAGAGCGAGGCCGTGAGGTTGGCTGAAGGCGACGCCTCGCGGGTTTTGGATGGAGCTTTCTCCGAGAATGTCGTGGCGGGCGAATTTTCCCGGCTGAGTCTGCTCAAACCAGGCGATGCCGTAACCGTGAGCATTGAGCGAGGTGATGAGGTCGGCGTCGCCATCGTCATCCACGTCATCGACGAGGATTTGCGCGCCGCCACCGCCGTAGGAGAGCACGGCCCAGCGATGCTCTGGCCAGGCGGCATCGGGTTGGGCGGGCTGTTCGTACCAGTTTTGCCGCTCGATGAGGTCGAGGCGTCCGTCGCCGTTCACATCGCCCACGCCCATGCCGTGGCCGAAGGGTTTGGCGGCGCGCCCCACAGGAGAGATGGCGTGCCAGCTCCAGGGCTGGGTGGGGTCCTGACCGGCGGCGTAGTAACCGTAGGCTCCGTCGCGGGAGCCGACGATCTCCGGCTGACCGCCGGGGATGAGATCGATCAAGGTCGGGGCCTCGTGGCAGAGCTGATCGGCGAGGAGGTGCATCGGCCAGGGCTTGTCGAGATCGGCCGGGCCAGGGTTGACGTAGAGGCGCACTTCCTTTCCGGGAAAACCAAACACCATGATGTCGGCGTGGCCGTCTCCCGTGAGATCCTGGATGAAGCTGAAAAAATTGTCCGAATACACGAGCGGAGAAAAGGCCTCTCCCGTGGTGAAGCGGCGCGGCTCAGCGAAGTCAGGGCCGGCAAACCAAAAGGGGCCATAGGCGATGTCGGCGTGGCCATCGCCATCGATGTCGCCGACGGCAGCGCCTTCGGCGAAAAACTCGCCGAGCAACTGGCGAGACTGCCAGGCAGCGCTTTCTGCTGCGGTTGAGATCTGGGCGAAGGCGGCGCAGCAGAGCAAGGGGCGGAGGAGAGTGGCCATGAGAAAAGAAACTGAGATGAAGAGGCAGCGAGTGACAGCCCATTAGAACGATGAATGAGAGGCTGGGATTGCAGCGCGGGTGCGGGGGGTGGAATGCGGCTTGAAGAGGCGGCTGTCTCGGTTAGGATGATCGGAGCCAGGGCAATCCCGCTGCTGGCGTTTCTCCTTTTTTCCTCTGGCCATGGCTGAACGCGATGCGAAGCAGGTGGACGGTCCGACGACGGGCTGGATGGAGGCGACGTGGTCCGAGTTGCGAGGTCTGATGGCGTTGGTGCTCGATTTGTCCTTCAAGCAGGTGGTGACCCCGCGCATTGTGCGGGTGTTTTATACCCTGAGCCTGCTGGCGGCGCTGCTCTCTGCCCTGGCGTGGATGCTCAGTGGATTCCGCGAGGGGTTCTTGATGGGCATCTTCACGCTGGTGACGGGGCCGTTGGCGTTTTTGTTTTACGTTCTCTGTGCGCGGGTAGCGGTGGAGCTGATCCTGGCGGTCTTCCGCATCGCCGATCAGCTGGAGCGGCGTGAGACAGGGGAAAAAACGGTGGGGCCGGGCGTGGAGCGGCGAGATTGAGGCGGCACAGGGTCTCGCTGCTGATTTGGGAGAAAGCTCGCTCGATCTGCGGCCTCGGAGGACTGGGATGACCGAAGAGAGGGACTCCGCTTTTTCTCGGTGGCGAGGCGTAGGTGGGCTCCGGATTCGGGGTTTGGTACACCTACGCCGGTGATGGGATGGGGCGGTGAAGATGCGCCCTGTGCGCTGCTTGGCCCCCCCTTTTGCGCTTCTGGGACAGGATCGCGCAGAGGGCCGTATTTAATGGAAATTAAATAATAATCGTTCTTGTCTTTTTGGGATCTAGTTTTTATAGTTTATGAGTTTAATCCTTCTTTTTTCGATTTTTTAACCTATAGTGTGCGGACTAGCGCCTCTGATTTGACATGATTTCCAAAATTTCCAGTCAACGAACTCGCTGCAAGAGCTGGCTCCTCGGGGGGCTATTTTGCGCCGTTGCCTGTGTGGCCCAGAGCCAGGCGGCAGGGGTGACTTGGAGCAGTCAGTATCAGGATCGGTTGTTCGATAGTGGCGGCGGGGTGTTGGACACCCAGTTTTCATTTGAGGTGGGCATCTTTCTCCCGGGTTTTACCCCCACAGCGAGCAACGTGGATCTCTGGGAGTCGAACTGGCGGACGCTGGATCGTGCCTACGACCCGACGCCGGAGGATCCGAACGACGGCGATCCAGAGGGGTGGAATGTGCCCGAGCAGTTTTTTGTGGGTTACTATCAGATTGAGGCGGGAGGCTATTCCAGCTCGCCCGATGCAGATCCGCTCTATGCCTTTCCCGGAGGGGCGCAGGCCTACCTCTGGGTTTACGATTCGAAGAGCTTGGACGCACCGCGGGAGTGGGCGTTGCTGACGGATGGGATCACGGCAGACAACCTGGCCGATGCCTGGGTGGTGCCCGATGCGGACGCGGGCAGCTTGGAGTGGTATCTGGAGGATCTCGACGTGGTGATCTATGGCGGCGGCAATGACCTGCAGGGGCCGGGGGGATACACGCTGGATCCGGTGGTCTTCAGTCTGCAAACCCACAGCGTCGCGGTGCCCGTGCCTGAGCCAGGCTCTGCCTTGCTCGTCGGTCTCACGCTTGGCTTGGCAGCGTTGCTGCGCAGGAGGGGACTGTCGGCCGCCCGTGGGTGAATCCGAAAAGCGTCTTCTTTTTTGGGAAATCCCGATCATGAAATCCACGATCCAACGCCGACTGACTCTGACCGCTGTGGTGCTCTCTGCGGCGGCCGCGTGGGCGTGGTGGGGAGGGCAGAGAGGTGGCTCGGAAGCTTCGCAGAAAAAGGGGACGGCAGTGGTGGAGCGGACGGCTGACGAGCTGCATGCAGCGATCCTGCGGCTGAGCGTGGTCAGCACCGATGGCAGCCTCGATGCGACTGAACTGCGGCGGATGGCGATCACCCAAGCGGACACGCTGCAAAGGCTGGCCACCGAGTTTGAACGTCGGTTTGGCAAAGACGAGCGGAGAGCGGAGGTGGCGCTGCTGCGTCTGCGGCTGTCGGCCCTCCCAGGTATCGATGGGAAAGCGGGACGACCCGAGCGGGAGATCAAGGAGGAACTCGCCAAGATGGCAGAGGACCCTGATGTGCCGGCGGGGGTCAGATTGAGGGCGAGTCGGAGTCGGCTGGTGATGCGGGCGCGGGAGGTGAGTGCGGGGCATTTGCCGCTGAGCGAGTGGAAAACAGAGGCGCAGCAGCACTTGGCGCGTTATCCGGAGAAATCGGGAGATACAGCGATTCGCGATTTGGGGGCCCGTTTGGATCGAGCCATGCCCCAAGGCGGCGCAGTGAGTGAGGCATCGCTTCGGCAGGGAGGAGGAGAGGGCTAGGCCATGGGAGAGATGACCAATGGACTGCTGCGGAATGCCATTTTCGGGGCTGCTTGCCGGAGATGGCGAGGCCAGGCGTGGGGACTCGTCGCTGTCGGCGTGTTGAGTGCAGCGGGAAACCTGGTGGCGGATCAAGTGGTGTGGGGAAACCCGGGAGATCCCTTCGTCAGTGGCACCATTTTGCCGATCGGCAGCACGGGTGGCACCGTCCAGGTGGATACCGAACCTGTGGTGATGCCCGATGATGCGCCTGATATTTACTCGGTCAAGGGGACGGGCAATGAGTTCACCTGCGTGCCCAACTACGATGGCGATTTGAGGGTCACCCAAGGGGTGGTGACCCTGACATTTAGCCATCCAAGTTCCGGACGGTTGGTGATTGGTTCGATCGGGATCACCGGTGATCAGGAGTATGTGGTAGTCAGCAGCAAGGGTGGGAGCTTTTCGTTGGCCACCGCAGGCGGGGAGGATTGCAATTTGACGGATAGCGTTGATCCAGTGGGGCCATTGGTGAGTGGCGACCGTTTCATCGGGCAGGACTATGAGGCGGATGAGGTCTATGGGAACGGATTGGTGACGTTTGATGACGTCGAATCGATTACCTTGATTGTGGATCGGGTGGACGGAGATCCAGGCGTGGCGGTCGCTCTTGATTTGGATGCGATACCCAACATTCCCATCACGCACGACTTTGGTGATTACGCTTCATTCCCTTTGGCAAGCTCAGGGAAAGTGAACTCCCTCAAGATCGGGGCCAGCACCGATGCGGAGCCTTCGGCCAACACCAACAGCCTGGCGACTGGAGACGACAGCAATGGCACTGACGACGAAGATGGGGTGACTCTGCCAGCAGATCTAACACCTGGCATTGCGGCTTCAATGACGGTCAATGTGACGAACACCAGTGGAGCGTCCGCCTTTCTGAATGCCTGGATTGATTTTTATGGGAATGGCAATCTAACCGATGCGGGTGAGCAGGTGGCGAGCAATACGATTGTTGCCAACGGCACCTCCTCCTCGAATCGGACGGTTAACTTCATGCCGCCTGTGGGGGCTTCTCCCGGTATGGTGGGGGTGCGGGTGCGGCTCACCAGTGTGAGTAGTCCAGGGCCTGACGGGGTGGATGGTTTGGGCGAGGTGGAAGATACGCTGGTGAATGTTCTCGCTCCGACCCTTGATTTTGGTGACAATGCTTCGCTGCCCAGTGCCAGTTCCACCGTGGTGAACACGCTCAAGCTCGGGGCCACGACCGACATTGACGTTGTAGAGACAACCAATGCGGCAGCTACCGGGGACGATACGACGGGAGCCGACGATGAAGACGGAGTGACCGTCCCGGCGAGTCTGGCCATAGGGGCCTCAGGATCGATCGTGGTAAATGTAACCAATACCTCGGGATCCAGTGCGTTCCTGAACGCGTGGATTGATTTCAACGGTGATGGAGATGTCAACGACGCGGGTGAGCAGGTGGCGAGCAACACGGTGGTGGCGAATGGTTCGGTGGCAGCCAATCGAACGATCAATTTCACCACGCCCGCTACGGCACCGCAGGCATCCGTGGCAGTAAGGGTGCGATTGACCAGTGTGTCCACCCCGGGTGTTGATGGTCAGGATGGGAACGGGGAAGTGGAAGATACTCTGGTGTTGATCGGGCCAGCGGTGACCGATTTTGGAGACTATTCGGGCTTTTCTAATGCGAGCAGTGTGGTGGATTCGAAGCTGCTGCTTGGTGCGGCGGTGGATACTGAGCCGTCTGCGGTGACGAATTCCAGTGCGACGGGGGATGATGCAGATGGCGTGGATGACGAAGACGGAGTGACGCTGAGTGGCACGCTGAATCAGGGCGTCTCGAGGTCCTTCTCGGTGACGGTGAGCAATGGCAGCGGAGGCAATGCCTTTGTGAATGTGTGGGTGGACTTTGATCAGAACGGCAAACTCACTGACGCGAACGAGCACGTCGTGGTGGATCACTTGGTGACCGATGGCGAGGCGGATGTGGTGCACACGCTTTCGTTCACCACGCCAAGTGGTGCCCTGGCGGGTGCCACAGCCATGCGAGTGCGATTGACAAACACCGCGTCTCCGAATGCGACGGGAGCTGTGGGTCGAGGAGAAGTCGAGGATCTCCTCGTGTCGGTGGCGGGTCCCTTGGGGGCCTGTGGAAACACGTTGGTCATTCCGAAATAAATCGAACGTGGCGATGACTCACCCCTCCACCATTCCCCGCGCGAGCCGCTGGCTGCTTTGCAGCCTGGTGGCAGCGGTGTGGTGGGGAGCAGGCCTGGCACAGGTGTGGGCGAACCCTGTGACGAATGCGGGGACGATCTCGTGGAACGCGAACACAGGATCCGTCGAAAACGTCACGCTGCCTCAGTCTTCCCAAAACCCGGTGCATTACATTTGGATGTATTCGACGGGCGGTGGATGGGATCCAGTGCCGAACGTGGCCGATGATCTGGATCCTAACCTGCCATGGGTGACACTTCAGCCGATCTTTCAGGTAGGGATGCAGATCCAGCGCTGCGCCTACGTGCCCGGCTTTGACACGCTCGAGTCGAACTACGTCACGACCACAGCTTTGAACTGCCCAGCGGCCACTTGGTATCCGTTTCTCACGACCTTGTTTGCCGCGCATCCTGGCCAGCAGTACAACGAATTCATCTCAGTGAGCAGTGTAAACCCGCCGCTGACTTGGGATCTGATTTCAGGCAGCCTGCCGCCAGGCATGACCTGGACGCAAGTGGGAGATCAGGTCGAGATTTCGGGTACTCCCAACTATCCCTTGACGACCTACACGCTTCATTTCCAAGTGACCAATAGCTCGGGCACCTGCGAGTATGATCGAACCTACACCTTGCCGGTGGAAGAGTCCTCCGATGGTTCGATTGGAGGTCGGGTTTGGATTGATTCGAATTGCGATGGCATTCGTTCTAACTCCGAGCCTGGAATGTCAGGCGTGACCGTCAGCCTCCACGATTCAGGGGGAACGGTGATCGCCACTGACGTGACATCTGGTACCGGGTACTACAACTTTTATGGTTTGGCCAACGGTCAGTACACAGTGAGCATGCCACTCCCGTCGGGATTTGAATTCACGGACTATGCGGCCTACGGATCGACCTCGGCAACGATGAGTTATGTGGTGACGGGGCCGACGACGAGCCCGGGAGAGACGGTCACGCTGGAGATCGTCAATGGTGGGTCACTGAATGACATCAACATGGGGCTGTGCGATGCGCCGGGCTGCCCGGTGATCACCGTTTTGGCTCCGGCTCCACCGGATCCGCACATTGGTCAATCTTACAATCGCACTCTGAGTCCGACCGGTGGCGTGCCTCCCTACACCTTTGCGGTGACCTCGGGTCAATTGCCCAATGGCCTCACGTTGAATTCAACGACGGGTCAGATATCGGGAGTCGCAACGGATGGAGCCACCTATGCATTCACGATCACGGCGACGGATTCGATGGGCTGCACCGGAACCATGTCGGAGGTTTGGACGCCCGACTGTCCAACGATCACCTATTTCCCCAGTTACATGCCACCCGGATCGGTGGGTACGCCTTATTCGGTCAATGGTTATGTGAATAGTGGATATGGATCGGTGACCTACAGCGTGACGGGTGGTGCGCTGCCAGATGGGCTGAGCCTCGACGCGAACAACGGAGATATTTCGGGAACGCCCACAGCGGCAGGGACCTTCAGCTTCACGGTGACGGTGACCAATGCCTACGGCTGTGATACCAACACCACACGCCAAATCATCATCAATGGCTGCCCGCCGCTGGACATGCAGCCAAACTTTTGGGGGATGCCGCAGGGAACGGTGGGGCAGTGGTACGAAATGACACTCGCAGCGTCGGGCGGCACACCGCCCTATCTCTACAGTGAGTGGGGATCGTCGCTGCCGTCGGGACTGTTTTTGGATCCGTCCGGTGAGATCAATGGTACGCCCGACAATGCGGGAACGTGGTACGCGGATATTGAAGTGACGGATGCGGCGGGATGTACGGGCACATTCACGGTGGCTGTGATAATCACTCCCGCCAGTTGTCCATCGATGCAGATCACGCCAAACCCTGCGCCTAATGCAACGGTGGGGTCTGCTTACTCGGTGGATTTCAATTGCACGCCCCCCGGAACCTACACTTGGACCGCCACCAACCTACCGGCTGGTCTCACCATTCAGGCGAGCACAGGGGTGGTGAGCGGCACTCCCCAGACCTTCGGCACAGCCACGATTCAGGCGAGTACGATGATCAGTGGTACGACGTGCTTTGTGTCGATCCCGTTGGTTGTGTCTTGCCCGTCCATTACGATTTCACCGACGACCCTGCCCAATCCTTCTCTGGGTGTCCCCTACAATCAAACGTTGACGGCTGCAGGTGGGCAGAGTCCCTACATCTATTCTATGGTGAGCGGCAGTCTTCCTGCTGGATTGACGCTTTCATCCGGTGGAGTGATCAGCGGCACGACCAATTCCGGTGCGGCGACGAGTTTCGTGATCCAGGCGGAGGATGCGAATGGATGCAAAGGCTCACACAGCTTCGTGCTGAACCCGGGGTCGGGATGTCCTGCTTTGAATATGAATCCGGCCTCGTTGCCGAATGGCACCGTTAGCACGGCCTACAGCCAAACCTTGAGTGGCACGGGCGGCACGGCACCCTACACCTTCACGCTTCTCAGTGGCAGCTTACCTCCCGGTTTGTCGTTGAGTTCAAACGGCTTGTTGGCTGGAAATCCAACGACGAGTGGCACCTACAGTTTTACAGTGGGACTGACAGACGCTGCGGCTTGCACGGGACAGGCGACACGCGCGATCACCATCAACCCAGGCGGGTGTTCGTCGGTGACAGTTACTCCGCAGCCCATGCCCCCTGGGGCAATCGGTGTGCCCTACAATCAGACACCGTCTGCTTCACCTGCGGGATTCTACACTTGGACGGCGACGAACCTGCCCCAGGGATTGGTGATCAATCCGGCGACGGGTGCGATCTCCGGCACACCGGCGGTCGGCGGCACCGCGACGATCACGGCAACGACAGGAGACGGTGGCCAGACCTGTTCAGGCTCGACGACGTTGACCGTTGCCTGCGGTGGCTTGGCGGTGGGGCCAGCCACGCTGCCGGATGGAACCAAAGGCGCGGTGTATCAAGCTCAAGTCCAAGCGACAGGCGGCTCCGCTCCTTACCTCTATCAATTGGTGACGGGCTCACTTCCGCCGGGACTCGCTCTGGACAATGCGACGGGTGTGATCCAGGGCGTCCCTAGCACAGACGGAGTTTTTGCTTTCACCATCTCGGTGACGGATCGGCTGGTGTGCATGGCGAGCCGGGACTACACGATCACCATCGGAACCTGTCCCACGATTTTGGTGGCACCTTTGAGCATTCCCAATGCGGTGGTGGGCCAATATTACTCGCAGACCTTTACGGCCAGTGGTGGGCAGGGAAGCTACACGTTCAGTGTGGCGAGTGGCAGTATCCCAAGTGGGTTGTTCTTTGATCCGTTCACGGGGACTTTGTCGGGTGTGCCGACGACCGAGCAGACCCGCTCCTTCACCATCATGGCCAAGGACTCGAAATTGTGTGGAGGATCTCGTACCTACACCGTTGCCGTCACGGGAGGAGGAGGCTGCCCGGCGATCAGTCTAACACCCGCCACGCTGCCTTCGGGGAGCGCGGGACTGAGCTACAGCGCGACGGTGAGTGCTAGCGGTGGGGCGACTCCCTACACGTTTTCGATTTCGACAGGCACTCTGCCGCCGGGCCTGACGCTGAATACCAGCAGTGGAGTCATCTCCGGGACGCCGACCACGTCTGCAAACTACATGTTTGGAGTGACAGCTCGGGATGCTAACAACTGCGTGGCGGGTCAAAACTACATGATCAGCATCACCTGTCCGAGCATCTCGTTGAGCCCCGCAGCCCTTCCCGACCCGCAGGCTGGAACACCGTACAGCCAGACGATTACCGCTTCGGGTGGGGGTTCCAGCTACACCTACCAAGTGGTGTCGGGAGTTTTGCCTCCGGGGTTGACGCTCAACAGTTCCACCGGTGTGTTGTCTGGCACACCGAATGGAGTTGGAACCTACGATTTCACGATTCGGGCAACGAATCCCACCACCCAGTGCAGCGGCACTCGAGCGTACACGCTCAGCTTAGGCTGTCCCGTGTTGGCGCTGTCGCCTTTGCCGCTCCCCTCGATGACGGTGGGTCAGTATTACGAAGTGGCACTGAGTGCCAGTGGCGGCGAGGCTCCGTATTACTTTGTGGCGGATCAAAAGACGCTTCCGGAGGGGCTGACGTTGGATGAAAAAACCGGATTGCTCTACGGTGTGCCTGTCAAAGAAGGGACGGATCCATTGACCATCGTGGTGGTGGACTCGAATGGCTGCGAGACTGCCTTCGAGTTGACGCTGACATTTGGGGCCTGTCCTGCCCCCATCGTTTTGGAGTCGGGAGATGTCTATGTTTTGCAGGTTCCAACGGGGGTGACGTCGGTGGTCTGGTTGTTAGATGGAAATCCGATTCCAGGTGCCACGGATACGGACTACACGGTGACGACGGCCGGGGTCTATACCTGGACAGGATTGACGGTGAAAGGATTGGTTGTTGATTCATGCTGCCCGATTGAGTTTACACCCGGATCCAAAGGGACGGATGACTGGGGCGATCTGCCCGACAAGGTGGTGGGAACGAGCAACGGAGACTACCAGACGCTGGCTGCCGACGGTGGGCCTCGCCACACCTTGACTGACAAACTAACCCTCGGAGAAAAGGTGGATGCGGAGGCGGACGGACAGCCCAATGACGGAGCTACGGGCGATGGAAGTGATGAGGATGGACTCGATGGCGTGCCGAGTTTTGTCCGTGGATCGGCATACTCCTTCCCCGTCCAGGTGGTCAATGGAACGGGGAGTACGGCGCGTCTGTATGGTTTTGCTGACTGGAATGCAGATGGTGACTTCGCGGATGCGTCGGAGGCCTTCCCCGTTCAAACCGTGGCCTCCAACGGCGGCCTAGCTAGTGTGACGCTCAGTGGCACGGTGCCTGCGACGGCTGCGATCGGGAGGATCGGATTGCGATTGCGGCTGAGTTTGCAGACCGGTCTGACGTCGATCGGTGCCTCGACCAGTGGGGAGGTGGAAGACTATCTGGTCTCTGTTGATTGCCCGGTCTTGGCCATCAGTCCGAGCAGTCTGCCGACTGGCACTGTAGGCAGTGCGTACAGTCAGACGCTGAGCGTGAGTGGGGCGCAGGGAGCCGTGGTTTGGTCGGTAGTGGGTGGGACTTTGCCAGCTGGACTGAGCCTTAGTTCAGGAGGCGTGATCAGTGGCTCACCCACGAGTGCGGGTTCTTCCTCTTTCACGGTGCAAGCGGTGGATGCGACCGGCTGCCTTGGCTCAAAGGCGTTGAGTTTGACCGTCAATCCCTCGGCGAGCCAAGTGGATTTTGGAGACTATCCAGCCTTTTCAAGCGCCAGTCAGGTGATCAGCACCGCCCTTCGCATGGGGACCAATCCCACCGATGCGGAGGCCAACTCACCAACGACGGGATTGGCCACAGCAGACGACGCAGCGGGAACGGATGATGAAGATTTGACGATGCCGGATTTCGTCATCGGGCAGGTCACTGCCCTCGTTGTTCCGGTGACGGTGACACCGGCGTCTCTGAGTGGTGGGACGGCGCGCTTGGTAGGTTATGTCGATTGGAATGGAGATGGAGATGGCGCGGACGCGAACGAGATGTCCAACGTGGTGACGGTGAGCAGCAGTGGCGGAAAAAATGTGACCTTCACAGTGCCTGCCTCCGTGGCTCCAGGATCTCGTTTTCTGCGGCTGCGGGTGGCGGAGGGCAGCAGCACACCGGCCTTCTCCGGGGCATCGACGGGGCAGGGTGAGGTGGAGGACTATGAAGTGAATGTGAAGTGCCCGGTGCTTAGCCTCACGGCGGTGCCGCCTGAAGGCCGCTTGGCGACGAGCTATTCAGGCTCTGTGGCAGTTTCTGGAGGAGGCAGCCTGATCTTCACTTACAGCGTAACCGGCGCACTACCCCCGGGTTTGAGCCTTGATAGCGCCACGGGGTTGATCAGCGGCACTCCGACGGCGGTGGGGAATTATCCTCTCGATGTGACGGCGGTGTCGGCAGGCGGGCACTGCGAGTTTCAGACTTCGATTCTGCTGGTGATTCGTCCGAGCTTGGACTTTGGAGACCTGCCGGAGATTGGCGGTCAGGTTTACGGCACGACGCTGAGCAAAAATGGGGCGCGCCATACCATCTCGCCGACCTCGTTGGTGCTGGGATCTGCAGTGGATGCGGAGGTGGACGGTCAACCGAGTGTTACGGCTACGGGTGATGGAGCGGATGAAGATGGCTTGTCCAATCTAACATCGTTGGTGCAAGGAGAGCCCTTTTCCTTCTCGGTCGCGATCGAAAAAACCGCTGGTGTGGCTCCAACGCTGTATGCCTTTTTGGATTGGAATGCAGATGGTGATTTCGACGACGCAGGCGAGGTTTTGGCAACGCCGGTGATCGCTCCAGCGAGCACCAGTTTGATCGTTCCCGTCTCAGGTACTGTGCCCATGTCCGCAGCAGTGGGAGGCACGGGGCTGCGGTTGCGACTCTCGACCGATGGTGGTTTGACCGCACTCGGGGAGGCGTCGGACGGCGAAGTGGAAGACTACTGGGTCACGATCCAGGCGGCGAGCGGCAGCTTCGATTATGGTGACTATCTGGGCGACGGCACCCTGACGGCCTGGGCAGCTCCGACGGCGGGCTTGTTGCTGGGCAGACAAGTGGATGCGGAGGGCTCCGGACTCGCCAATGCGGGGGCTACGGGAGATGATCTCGATGGTCTGGATGACGAGGACGGCGTGATTTCCTGGGGCAACATGATATCGGGGGAGTTGCTGAAAGTGCGGGTGATGGTGTCAACGGTCGGCAGTCCCGCAGCGCAGAATTTCCTCAACGCCTGGGTGGACTGGAATCGGAACGGCTCCTTTGACGATGCGGGAGAGCAGGTGCTGGTCGATCTCGATTTGGATAACACGCTGGAGTTTTCGGAGGTGCAATTTGGCGTGGACGTTCCTGCTGGAATGACCACGGGTCCAGTTGCAGTGCGTCTGCGCCTCAATTCCGGGACGGCCGGGCAGCTGCCCAGCGGAGTTGCTTTGGGGAATCTGGGTGAGGTGGAGGACTTTTTGACCGAGGTCATCAATCCCGATGACACGCCGATGGATCATGGGGACTACTCCGGATTCGCCGATGCGGCCAACGGCTGGAGCAAGCTGATTTTTATGGGCAGTGGCGTAGATGCTGAGGTGGGTGCTTCCGATGTGAACGCATCTCGAGACGACGAAGACGGCGTGCCGGATGATGAGGATGGTGTCTATCTGCCGGCCTCGATCACGCCCGGCGCTTTGGCGAGCCTGCGCGTGGTGGTCACCAACAAGGATGTGGGTCCGGCCTACCTCAATGTCTGGATGGACTTCGATGGTGATGGAACACTCTCCGCCGGAGACCAAGTGGTCAGTAATGATGAGGTTCTGCCGGGTATTGAAAATGAGGCGCGAGACTATTCTGTGACGGTACCAGATTACACGACGTCCGGTCTCATTGGTGTGAGGGCGCGGTTGACCCAGGTGGCGTCTCCAGGGGCGGTCGGTGCGGGTGGACCTGGAGAAGTGGAAGACTATATCTTGCGAGTGGGGGCTGCCAGTTATGACTATGGTGACCTCGCCGACGCCTCAGCAGGCACCTCGCTCGGGAACTATCGTACGCGGCTCGCTGACAACGGCCCGCGCCACGCGCTAACCCCCGACTTGCTGCTCGGAAAACGCGTGGATGGCGATGTCGGCACCCTGCAAAACGCCGACGCAACGGCGGATGACGCTGACAATGTGGCCGATGAAGATGGGCTCGTCACTGCGCTGGATCTTCAGGCGGGATCTGCCACGGAAATCATGGTGTTAGCTGGCAACCTCGATGCAACGTCAGCGTTTCTGAACGTCTGGATCGACTACAATCGGAATGGCAACTTTGAAGAAGTGGGAGAGCAGGTGGTGGCTGATTGGGAGGTGCTCCCCTACTCCTATGAGGAACATGCACTGCCGGTGTGGGTGCCCGCTGCCGCTCGAACTGACGGACCTGTCGGGGTGCGCTTCCGCCTGAGCCGCTCGAAAGGCCTGACCAGTATTGGAGAGGCCAGCAGTGGTGAGGTGGAGGATTACATGGTCTCGATCCAGTCTGGTGCTGACTATGGGGATTACTCAAACTTTGTGGCGGCGGCGAGCACGGTGAACACCGCGTTGCGCATGGGTGCTCAGGTGGATGTGGAGCCGAATTCAAGTTTGGCCAATGCAACCGCCGAGGGGGACGACGCTGACGGCATCGACGATGAAGATGGTGTCACGGTGCCTGCATCAATCGTTCCTGGCCAAGCAAATTCTCTGACCGTTAACGTGACCAACGCAACCGCAGGTTCAGCCTATTTGAACGCGTGGATCGATTTTGACCAAGATGGCGATCTAACTACTGCGGAACAGATTGCGACCGACGAGATGGTGAATCCAGGCACCTCGGCGGCGAATCGCGTGATCTCCTTCACAGCACCTCTGCAGGTTAGCTCGGGGGCGATCGGTGTGCGAGTGAGACTGACGAGTGTGATGTCTCCCGGTTCGACGGGTTTGGTTGGAGTGGGAGAAGTGGAAGACTTGTTGACCACCGGTACTTGCCCTTCGATTGCGATCCAGCCAGCTACCATTCCCAACGCGGAGGTCGGAGTGCCTTACACTGCTCAGATGTCGGGAACCGGATCCGCCGGACCGTTTGTGTACGCGGTGACGTCGGGCGCGCTGCCGACCGGTCTCGCCTTAACGGGCGGGTCGGGACTCGTGTCGGGAACGCCGACTTCGGTGGGGCTCGCAAACTTCCGAGTGACGGGAACCGATCCGTATGGATGTGCGGGATTCCGTGACTACACCATGCGGGTCTGCCCTGTGATTGCGTTGGGGAATCTCGGGCAAGCTGTGGTTGGTCAGGCCTACAGCGGCAGTGTTGCGGCGAGCGGTGGAGCGGGAGGTTATGTTTACAGCCTTGCAAGCGGGTCACTACCGAGCGGGTTGAACCTCGATGCCGTGAGTGGAGCTGTGACCGGGGTGCCGACGGTATTGGGTTCGTCGAGTTTTGAGATTGAGGTGGTGGACGCGGTGGGTTGTGCGAAGATTCGGGGTTATACGATGACGGTTGGCTGTGGGGCCATCGCAGTGGCACCCCTGACGTTGCCCAATGGGTCGGTCACCACGGCGTATTCCGTTTCTCTTTCTGCGGTGAATGGCAGCGGCCCCTATTTTTTCGCCAAGACGCTGGGATCGCTGCCTCCAGGTGTGACGTTGAGTCCGGGAGGGGTGTTGTCGGGCACTCCGACGACAGGCGGAGTGTATGGATTTACGGTGGGAGTCACGGACAATCAAGGCTGCACGGGAGAGCGCAGTTATACCCTAACCATTGATGATTGTTGTCCCAGCATCGGATTCACGGTGATACCCGAACCGTGAGAATGGAACCCACTTGATCAAGAATCGAAAACGTATCTTCATGCAGCCTGCAAATAACAGCCCAACACGAGCACCACGATGGAGGTGGATGCACGGCCGCATGTTTGCGGTATGGCTGATTCTTGTAGGCTGCTTGGCAGGAGCTGCAACCTTGCGCGGCCAGGCTCCGCCGAGTGTATGGAATTTCAGCTGGTCGAGCCCTCCAAGCTGGGTGAATGGGAGCAATGATGGGGGCGAGTGGAAGTCCGTGACCATGACGGAGAACGTCGCGGCGGGGACCTTGTCTGTGAGTGTCACGTTGGATACGACGACGTACAATACCGAAGCGCTCTGGATGTCCATTACCAATGGGCCGGTGCCGTATAGCTCCGATGCGGACTATGCTGCGATTTATGTGGCGAACGGCCTCGTCAAAGTGACGCCCTACAACAACGATCCGTTGTCATCGCACGCGATTGGTCCGGTGATTGCAACGACGGGTTACGGCGTCTCCACCTCAGGAACGGAGAAGACTTTTTCCTTCACGTTGAATGTGAATGTCATCAATGGCTGGGGCGGTTCCAACTGGAAGGGGACCGGCTTCCCGCTGGATGCGCAGGGCAATGTGGCAGGCAATGGCTGGACGCCCTACCGCATGGGGGCTTGGCTGCGGGCTTTCGCGGATGGTGCAGCGACGCTGTCTGGCAATTCTTGGACCGTAAATCCGTCTGGAAACATCGGCATGTGGGATGAGGGCGAGGATTTTGGATACTCTTGCTTTCCCCTCGTTATCACTCCCAACACGCTGCCTGCGGGAATTCAAAACCAGGCCTATCCGGCCACGTCTCTGCAAGCTGCTTGGGGATTGGCTCCGTATTCGTGGTCGGTGACATCGGGCAGCCTGCCGCCTGGATTGACACTGTCTTCAGGTGGGGTGATTTCTGGAACGCCCACCGGCAGCGGCAGTTTCACGTTCACAGCGGAAGCGCAGGATTCCAACTCCCCAAGCTGTGACGGGAGCAAGACTTACACCATCACGGTCACCAATCCGTGCAATAGCATTTCCATCAGCCCGAGTAGTCTCGCTGCGGGCCAGCAGGGGGTGAGCTACGTTCAGGCGACGGCCTTTACAGCAGCTGGGGGTACAAGTCCCTACAGCTATACCGTGACGGGTCTGCCGCCGGGTTTGTCATACAATAGTAGCACTCGAAAGCTCACTGGAACTCCGACGACACCCGGAACCTATGCCGTGGTGGTGGATGTGACGGATGCCAACGGATGTCCAGGCAGCAAGACCTATCCACTGACGGTCAACTGCCCTGCGGTGAGTGTGAGTCCCAGCAGTCTGGCACCTGCCATGCAGGGTGTGAGCTACAATCAGGCGGTTGCCTTTGCCGCGACGGGAGGAACCAGTCCCTACACCTACAGCGCTTCGGGCGTGCCGCCAGGCATGAGTTTTAACTCGAGCACGCGGAAACTAACAGGCATCCCAACTGCAGCGGGAAGTTATACGGTGGATGTGATGGCCGCGGATCTCAACGGTTGCGTGGGAAATGTGAGCATAGCCTTTTTGGTCAATTGTCCCACGCTGTCTCTGGCTCCAACCTCTCTGCCTGACGGTGTGCAAGGCGTGAGCTACTCGCAACCGACCGCCTTTTCCGCAAGTGGCGGCAGTAGCCCCTACAGCTACAATGCATCCGGTTTGCCGCCCGGCATGTCCTTCAACTCAAGCACTCGAAAACTCACGGGTGTGCCAACGGCGGCGGGTAACTACACCGTGTCGATTGGAGTGACCGACACCAATGGTTGTTCGGGATCCTTCAATCTCTCGTTGAATGTCAACTGCCCGGTTTTGAGTTTGAGTCCGACCAGTTTGCCATCTGGAACTCAAGGAGTCAGCTACAGTCAGCCCACGGCCTTCAGTGCGTCCGGTGGCGGCGGTGGCTATGTTTTCACTGCCACGGGGCTGCCTCCTGGCATGTCGCTCAATGCGATCACGAAGAAGCTTCAAGGTGCGCCCACCAGCTCGGGCACGTTTTCGGTGACGATGGATGTGGTGGATGCCAACGGCTGCACCGGTTCTCGCTCCTACACGCTGCTGATCGCCTGTCCGAACATGACCATCAGTCCGTCATCCGTGCCGACGGCCACCCAAGGCGTGGCCTATTCACAGGGAACGGCTTTCAGTGTTTCAGGCGGCACGACACCGCACACCTGGAGTGCGACGGGGATGCCATCGGGCATGAGTTTCAACAGCGGCACTCGAAAGCTGGTGGGGACGCCGACCCAGTCGGGGACTTTCACCATTTATGTGGATGTGGTGGATGCGAATGGATGTTATGAAACCACGACGGTGGATTTGACGGTCGCTTGTCCGACGCTATCAATAGCCCCCAGCAACCTGCCCGCCGCGATCGTTGGCACTGCCTACACGCAAGGCACGGCATTCAGTGCCAGCGGGGGATCAACGCCTTACTCGTATTCGGCCTCGGGTTTGCCCCCGGGCTTGGGTTTCAACTCTTCGACAAGGATGCTGGTTGGCACTGCCACGGTGGCGGGATCTTACACCCTTACGTTGAGCGTGACGGATGCGAATGGCTGTGAGAGTTCGGCCTCCTATGCCCTCGACGTCAATTGCCCCGTTTTCACTCTGTCACCGAGTTCAATCCCCAATGGCCAGCAAGGTGTCGCGTACACTCAGCCGACAGCCTTTTCCGTTTCCGGTGGCACGGCACCGTGGAGCTGGTCTGCGGTGGGTTTGCCCCCGGGTTTGACATTCAATGCGGCGACTCAGCGGTTGCAGGGCACGCCTACCAGCTCCGGCTCGTTCTCCGTGACGGTCAACGTGATGGATGCCTATGGCTGCCCGGGATCGCGTGTCTATCCGGTGACGATTGCCTGCCCATCGATGACGGTGGCCCCAGCGACCCTTCCTGCCGCAACCCAAGGCGTGAGCTACAGTCAGCCCGTGGCGTTTTCGGCATCCGGCGGCACCACTCCCTACAGTTGGAGTGCGTCGGGGTTGCCTGCTGGCATGAGTTTGAATGGGGCGACATTGAAGCTGCAAGGAGCGCCAAGTGGGACGGGCACGTTTGCGGTCACTGTTCAAGCGACGGATGCCGTGGGTTGCTCGGTGTCACGAGTTTACAGTCTAACCGTGAACCCACCGTCTTGCCCCAGCCTCACCTTGGCTCCGAGTTCGATCGATCCTGGCACCATGGGAGTAGCCTATACGCAGAGCACGGCGTTCAGCGTGAGTGGCGGTGCGGCACCCTACTCGTGGGTGGCCTATAATGCGCCTCCCGGACTGGCGCTCAATACTTCCACCTTAAAGCTAACAGGCACCCCAACTCAACCCGGCGTCTTTTCAATGACTTTGGAGGCGACCGATACCAACGGTTGTGTGGGATATCGAGCCTACGATGTGACCATCGCCTGCGCTGCGATTTCGATCACTCCCGCCTCGCTGCCCTCTGGAACGCAGGGGCAGGCCTACAGTCAAGGCGTGGCGTTTTCGGCATCGGGGGGATCTGGCTCCTTGAGCTGGGCGGCATCAGGTCTGCCCTCGGGCTTGAGTCTCAACACATCCACCTTGCGTCTTCAAGGAATCCCGACTGCATCAGGGAGTTTCCCGATCTCCATCAGCGCGACCGATGCATGGGGTTGTGTCGGCACCAAAACTTACACTTTGGTCATTGCCTGTCCATCGATCAGCATTGATCCAGCATCGGTGCCCGCTGGGCAGCAGGGGGTGACCTACAATCAGCCGGTGGCGTTTACGGCCTCGGCGGGAACGGCTCCGTTTTCGTGGTCTGCCAGTGGTTTGCCTACCGGCATGTCGATGAATAGCAGCACCCAAAAGCTGTCGGGAACTCCGATGCAGTCAGGCAGCTTCAGTGTCACCGTGAACGTGACGGATGCCAATGGTTGCAGTGGCAGTCGGGTCTATGCATTGAGCATTGCATGCGGCACGATTTCGGTTTCGCCCAGCAGTCTGGCTGATGCTCAGCAGGGGGTGAGTTATATTCAAGGTACAGCGTTTTCGGCGAGCGGGGGAAGCGGAACTTATACTTGGACGGCGAGTGGGTTGCCCGCTGGGATGAGCCTGGATTCAGGTACGAAGAAGCTGGTGGGTACACCGACCACTTCGGGTTCCTTCAATGTGGTGATCACAGCGTCGGATGCATCGGGTTGTGTGGGCAGTCGATCCTATCCCTTGCTGGTGCAATGTCCCGTGATGACACTGGCTCCGGGTTCGCTTCCAGGTGGGACTCAAGGGGTAGCCTACAGCCAGCCGACACCTTTCTCAATTTCGGGCGGGAGCACTCCCTATTCGGGTTGGAGTGCGGCGGGTCTGCCGACGGGTCTTTCTTTGAATACGGGCACCTTGAAGATCACTGGCACACCCAGCGTGAATGGGGCTTTCAATGTGTTGATTTCGGCTCAAGACGCCAATGGATGTTTGGTTTCGGCGTCTTATCCGATCACGATCAATCCCGTGTCTTGCGGTGCACTCACCTTGAGTCCCGCCAGTTTGCCATCGGGAGATCAAGGCGTGCCCTATGTGCAGCCGACTGCCTTCTCGACCAGCGGTGGAACAGCGCCCTACAGCTACACCGCAGCCGGTTTGCCGAATGGTCTCACGTTGAACACGGGGACACAAAAACTGGAGGGCACGCCTCTGCAAAACGGCACCTTCAATGTGGCGATCTACGCGGTCGATGCCAACGGATGCTCGGGCTCCAGGTCCTACAGCCTGATCATCGATCCCGCGGTTTGCTCACCTCTCACGCTGAGTCCGTCTTCCCTTCCAAACGGCACGTTGAATCAGCCCTACCTGGCCACCCTTGCGGGCGGTGGAGGTCTCTCTCCGTACAGTTTCTCGGTGGTGGGAGGTGCGTTGCCGATGGGGCTCACCTTAGATGCCATGGGCGACGTCACGGGAACGCCGATGCAATCCGGAATGTTTGCCCTCACCCTGCGCGTCACGGATGCCGTGGGATGCTATTCGGACCATCCCCGGCTGTTGAGCATCCTCAATCCCTCCTGCCCGCCTCCGACTCCGCTCACCGGAGTCCTGCCAACGGGATTCCTCGGCGGAAACTATGGTCAACGCATTCAGGGAACCGGAGGTGTGGCACCTTATACCTATCATCTCACATCGGGTTCGCTGCCGCCGGGTCTGACGCTCGATACATCCAGCGGTGTGTTGTCTGGTAATCCCACGGCGCTCGGAGTTTTCAATTTCCAAATCACCAGCATTGACGCCAATCATTGCGTGGGTGTTTTCAATTTGAACCTCACGATCCAGGGTCTCTCTCTGGGTGATCTGGTGTGGAATGACCTGGATAACGATGGCATGCGCGACGCTGGGGAGTCTGGATTGTCGAATTTGACCGTCGAGCTTTACACTTCCGTCGATGACACACCGGGGAACGCTGACGACATGCCCTATGCGGGTGGGACGACGACCACGACCGATGCCAATGGCACGTATCGTTTTGATGATCTGCCAGCGGGACTCTATGTGGTCAAGGTCACACCAGGTGGGGCAATTTGGAAGACGAGCGGCCAACCGGATCCTGAGGACAATCAGCAGAACCAAGATAACAACGGCCTGCAACCTGGTGGGGTGGGCACGGCGCTCTTCAGCCCCGTGGTTCATCTCAACCCGGGGGCGGAGCCGACGGATGACGGTGATTCCAGTCCCAATACCGATCTCAGCATCGACTTTGGATTGTTTAGCGGAATCATTGTGGGAGATTTGGTCTTCGAAGATTCGAACAACAATGGGGTGTACGATGTCTCGTTGGAGACTGGAATCTCCAGTGTGACCGTGCAGTTATTGGATGGATCGACAGAGGCCGTGCTGGCTACCACGACGACGGATGGAGCCGGAGCTTACGGTTTCCGAGTTTACGATGGCGGCAGCTACAAACTGCGTGCGCTACCATCGATGGGGCAGCCCGATATGGCTTCCACGGTGGTGGGGATCGATGATGGCACGGAGAATAACAATGACGGCACTCAATCGGGTGGTGCGGGTTCACCGTCCACCTCGTTTGCATTTACTCTCACACCCAATGCGGAGCCTGGGACCGCTGGTTCAGGCAACGTCGAATCGACCATCGATTTTGGATTTCTTACCTGCGGGGCGATCACGGTGGGACCGCCGACGTTGGCCAATGGACAAGTCGCGATTGCTTACTCGCAGAGCATGACCGCAGTGGGAGGTAGCGCGCCGTATGCGTTCTCGTTCGCAGGGAGTTTGCCAGACGGCTTGAATTTGTCTCCGGTGACGGGTGAGATCTCGGGCATTCCTCTGACCGAGCAGAGCAGCACGTTCACGATCATCGCTACGGATGCGGTGGGGTGTGTGGGCATGCGCTCTTACACGGTGGTGATCGGATCGGCTCCGCCGTCTTTGGATTTTGGAGATCATTTTTTCAGTGCCAGCAGCTCAGCATCGCAGGCGGTCAGTGCGGACATCTGGATGGGCGCTGCAGCGACCGACGCGGAGGCATCGGATCCATCGACTGCGGGTGCAGAGGCGGACGACTTAGCGGGGACAGACGATGAAGATCTAACCATGCCGGTGGTGACGCCGGGGATCGGCACGGCGCTTTCCATTCCTGTGACCTTAAACCCAGCAGTGCTCGTCAACAATACGGCGCGGCTCGGGGTGTTCGTGGATTGGAACGGTGACGGTGATGTGGCGGATGCGGCAGAATCCCTGACTGCGGTGGCGGTGAACGCCTCGGGTTCCTACAGCTTTCTGATGACGCCTCCTTTGAGCACCGCTCCTGGAGTGAAGTATCTCAGGGTGCGGTTGACGGAAGGATCTGCGGCACCGGCTTTCAGTGGGACGCAAACGAGTCGGGGTGAAGTGGAGGATTATCCCATCACGGTGCAGTGCCCCGGCATCGCCCTGGCACCGGCATCACTGCCTGGCGCGACGGTGGGTTCGGCTTATAACACCACGATCACGGCCAGTGGAGGAAATGCGCCCTACAGTTATGCCGTGAGTGTAGGGGCTCTGCCGGTTGGACTGAATGTCAATGCGGGAACCGGCGTCATCAGTGGAACGCCCACGGTGGACGGCAGTGTGACCTTTACGTTGAGTGCGACGGACAGCAACGGCTGCGTCGGATCGCGGGTTTACACAATTGGGGTTGGCTGTCCGCCGATCAATATTGATCCACCCTCCCTGCCGGATGGAAAGGTGGGGCAAGCTTACAATCAAGGAGTGGCCTTTTCTGCATCGGGAGGCACGGCTCCCTACAGCGGTTGGTCGGTGATTGGTGCGCCAAGCGGTTTGAGTCTCGACGGGGCGACCCAAACCCTTGAGGGAACTCCGACTGCCGCTGGTATCTACGCGCTGACGGTGAGCGCGCAGGATGTTAATGGTTGTGTGGGATCTCGCGGTTACAATCTGAGAGTCTGTCCCGTGATGAATATCAGTCCAGCGGTTCTGGCGACGCCAGTTTGGCAGCGTGGCTACAGTGAAAACCTGACGGTGAGTGGGGGAGCTGCACCGGTGAGTTGGAGTTTGGCCAGCGGCAGTCTGCCAACGGGTCTATCTCTGAGTGCGGCGGGAGTTTTGAGCGGCATACCGACGGCGGTTGCCGGGACCAGCTTCACGGTGCGAGCAACCGACGCCAACGGTTGTTCCGAAGAGCTAACCTACACTCTGACGCCGGTTTCCGACGTGGACTACGGAGACTACGCGGGGTTCCCAACGGCCATCGCGATTGCTGGTAGCGCTTTGCAGATCGGCACGACGGCGACGGACATGGAAGCGGCCTTGCTGGGCAACAGCGTATCCACTGCCGATGACACCACAGGGACGGATGACGAAAACGGCATCACGCAGGGGACGCTTCGAGCCAATCAAAACGGCGTGGTCAACGTCAATGTCACCAACACCAGTGGATCGGATGCCTTTTTGAATGTGTGGGCGGACTGGAATCGCGATGATATCTTGACGGCGGGCGAGCAGATTGGTGCGAACATCTTGGTGGCGAACGGCACGGTGGCGACCAACACCGTGCTGAACCTCTCGCCGGTGCCGGAGACGGTGGCCAGCGGTTTCCTGCCGATCCGTGCGCGGCTGAGTGCCTCCGCCGATCCGGGTGTAGGCAATGCGTTTGCCGCAGCTGAAATCGGCGAGGTGGAAGATCACCGGTTGAACATCACCGCGCCGAACCGCGACTATGGAGATTGGGGAGCAGCGGGAGCGAGTTCCGATCTAACTTATAGCGTGCGCAACGTCAATGTGCGCTTGGGTGCCACGGTGGACTATGAAGCTGTGATTCATGGAAACGCTGACGCATCAGCTGATGATGCGGATGGTAGTGATGACGAAGACGGAGTGACGATGCCCGTGAGCATCGCCCAAGCCGCGTGGGTGACCATTTCGGTGCAAGTTTTCAACAATCGAGGAGCCAACACCTACCTTCATTCGTGGATTGATTTTGACGGGGACGGATCCTTCAACAATGCCTTGGTGACGTCAGGTGGGGAGCGGTTGGAGCCTGCTCGGGTGATCCCTGATGGGACTGATGGGCAGGTCTTCATCACTTTTCAGGTGCCGTCGGGAGCAGCGCTCGGTGGCGGACGTGGGGCGCGTTTCCGTTTGACCACGCTCGCAGGCACGGGACCGACTGGGGGAAGTGGCGCGGGTGAGATTGAGGATTACGTGGTGGCGATCACGGGGGCAGAGTTGGATTATGGAGACTACTCGGGTTGGGGGTCCGCCGCGCAGGTGGCCAGTGCGGATTTGTTCATGGGAACGGCGGCGACGGATTTGGAAAATGGCGCGGGAGCCAATGCAACGGCGACGGGTGATGACACGGTGGGAGTGGATGACGAAGATTTGGTGATTCCGGTTCTAACTGCGGGTTCGAGCTCGATCATCAACGTTCCTGTGACGCTGGGAAGTGGAGTCGTTGAGGCGCGGGTCGGGATGTGGGTGGACTGGAATGATGACGGTGACGTGGTGGATGTGGGCGAGTTTTTGGTGCCGCAGTCACTGACGGCGACGGGTGTCTTGAGCTTCACTTTGACGCCGCCATCTGGCACGGCGGCGGGGAACAAACCGCTCCGAGTGCGTGTGGTGGAAGGGCCGGTGGCGCTTTCGCCAGTCGGGATCGATTTCAATCGAGGAGAGGTGGAGGACTATATCGCAGTGGTGAATTGTCCCGCGATTGCGGTGACGCCAGGACAGCTATTGATGAGCACTGCGGGCACCGCCTATACCCAAGTGGTTCCTTTTTCAGCCAGCGGTCTTCCGGGGACGTTCACATGGAGTCAATCGGGTTTGCCAGCCTCGATCACGTTGGATGCCTCGACGGGAAGTGTTACCGCTGACTCGGCTTCGGCACCGGGACTCTATCCTTTCACCGTGACGGCTCAGTCGGTGTCTTATCCTGGCTGTGCCGGGAGTTGGAATGGGTCGTGGCGCGTCTGTCCCGTGTTGACCTTCCCCGCGTCCATGCCCAATGCCGAGGTGGGTCAGCCCTATGAGAGTCTGCCAGGAACTGTGGCCACGGCGGCTTCAGGTCAGGCCCCCTACAGCTACAGCTTGGCGGCAGGTGCGCCTGCCTGGTTGAGCATTGATGCGGCTACGGGGCAACTTTCAGGAACGCCAGCGACGGCGAGTGCGAGTGTTAGCTTCACCGTTGAGGCCACGGATGCCGTGGGCTGTGTTGGAGCGCAGAGTTATACGATCGGAGTGGGCTGTCCGGTCATCACCGTGCTTCCTGCTGCGTTGCCTTCCGGAAAAATGGGAGATGCTTATGTTCAGGGAACCGCCTTCTCGGCATCGGGAGGTGCAGTGCCGTATCAGAATTGGGCTGCTTCGGGATTGCCGAGTGGACTGGCGCTGAATGGGGCGACCTTGAAACTGGAAGGCACGCCGAGCGCGGCCGGGATCTTCCCTGTGGACGTGGCGGTCGAGGATGCCAATGGCTGCGCGGCGACGCGAAACTACAGTCTGCTGATTTGTCCCGTGATCACGGTGGGTCCGGCCGCGTTGCCGACGCCTGTTTTGGGGACCAGCTACAATCGCTTGTTGTCTCGTGCCGGGACCTCGGCCAGTCCCTACACCTGGAGCATTACCAGTGGCGCGCTGCCGAGTTGGGCCGCTTTGAATACCTCGACGGGCCGCATTACAGGAGTGCCGAATTCGACCGCCAGCGCGACCTTCACCGTGCGGGTCACGGACGCGAATGGTTGTTTTGGTGAGCGCACTTATACGGTGACACCCACCTGCCCGACCCTCACGCTGAGTCCTGATCCCCAACCGATGGGTTACTTGGGCGTCGCCTATTCCAACCAGCTGAGCACCACTCGCTCCAGTGGCACCTTTGGGGCACCTTACACCTACACGCTGATCTCGGGCGCGTTGCCGCCAGGCATGAGTCTGAGTGCTGCTGGGCAGATTAGTGGCATGGCCAGCGCCGTGGGCTCCTACAATTTCACGGTTCGCACCACGGATTCATACGGCTGCACGGGGACGCTGGCCACCAGTCTTCAGATCCGCGGCGTGCATGTGGGAAATCTGGTGTGGGACGACATCGACAACGATGGCGTGCGAGATGCGGGTGAGGCGGGCATTGGCTCGGTGGCGGTTGAGCTATGGAACGCGGGCGCTGATGCTGCCATCGGTGGGTCGGGGGCCGATGCTGACAGCTTGGTCTCGGCAACGACAACTGCGCCCGATGGCTCGTGGTTGTTAGCAGACCAGCCTGCCGGGGTGTTTTATTTGAAAGCCGTTCCTCCCGCTTCGCATCCGTTGCTCGGTGGAAATCCGGTGGCTGCAGCGGACAACGGCGTGGACAATGATAACAACGCTCTAACGCAGCCTGGCGGGAAGTCCAATCCCGTCTATAGCGCAGTCTTCACGCTGGCACCCGGCGGTGAGCCCGTGACGGAGGACGGAGATGCGGATACGGATCTCACTTTGGACCTGGCGCTGACGGCGGGACTGAGCCTTGGCAATCGTGTGTGGTCCGATGTCAATGACAACGGGCTCGATGATGCGGGTGAGCCCGGAGTGGCCAATGTGACGTTGGAAGTCTGGAGCGTGGGCTCGGACGGCGTCATCGGCGGGATCGATGACGTTCTGCTGGATTCGGTGACGAGTGCGGCGGATGGCTCTTATCTCTCGGAGCATAACCCGCCTGGACTGGTTTACGTGCGCATTCCGGTGCCACCGACCTCTCATCCGTTGTCGAGTTCGATCACATCGATGAACGACGATGGGGTGGACTTCGATGACAATGGCCATCAACTTGCTGCGGGGTCGATCTACAGTCCGGTGGTTCTTCTCACTCCCGGAGGAGAGCCGGGCACGGGTGGAGGCACATCTTTGGAAGGCACCATTGACTTCGGGCTCCAGCCTGTCGCGGTGCGTGCGTTTGTTTCAGCGACTTATGATGATGGCGTTTACATTGCCGATCAGGCGTCTGGTAGCTATTGCGGGCCCTTTTTGCACCCCTTCGGAGTCGGCCATAGCCAAGGCAATGGGGATTCAGGCGATGTGCCGCACTCCATTGAATTAGGGCCAGATGGAAATTGGTACGTCGCTCATTTTGGTTCGGGGAATATCCGCCGCGTCTCGCCTGCGGGTGTCGATTTGGGTCCGATTCTGCAGGCGGGTGCATTGACTGCGGTGGACGATTTTGTCTTCGGTCCCGAGGGCATGATTTATGCCAATGATCCGGTGGGAGGAAAGATTGTTCGGTTCTATGGTCCGCTGCATGCGCAGAGCGGACAGCCTGTGGAGCCTGTGTGGGCGACGGTGAACGGAGTCAAAGATTTGAATTTTGGTCCAGACGGCAATCTCTATTTGGTGGTGGATCAGAGTGGCATGCGTGAGATTCAGCGTTGGTCCACCACGACGAAGTCGATGATCAACGTGATCGCTGATGATGCTGACTTGGTACAGCTCGTTCCGGGAGGAGGTGGCATTGCCTTGGTCAGTGGGATTGATATCCATGGATCCACACTGTTCGGTAACAATCGCAGTGAAGCAGAGGTTTTCAAAATCGATCTAACCGATCCCAGCATTCCTGGTGCGCCTGTCTTGGTCGCTGATTTGGATGGTGCGAGCTCCGGTCAAGTGCTGACGGGAGATCTGGAGGTGGATCCCACGACAGGACATCTATACATCGCGGGATACGATTGGGGCAAGCCGATCCAAGGTGGGAGTTTCCTCAGCAGTTCGCTGATTCGCGTCACCCAGAGTGGCGTGGTGCAATTCATCGAGCTGCCGATTCCCACACCGCCGGGTCCGAACAATGAGGTTTGGCCTGGGGTGAGACAGTTCATGTTTGGCTCGGCAACGATTCCCTGCCTGCCTCACACGGCCTTGGGAAGCACGGTCTGGCAGGATGTGGATGCGGATGGCATTCAAGACGTAGGCGAGCCAGGCATCCCTGGTGTCCGCGTGGAGTTGTGGAAAGACGCCGACGGCTTGCCTGGCAATGGTGCCGAGTTGCAGCTGGGTTGGACCTTCACCGATGCCAATGGTCACTTCTATTTCTCGGGACAGGAATCCGGGGCTTACCAGTTGAAGATCCCGGCATCTAACTTCGTGTCAGGCATGCCTCTCGGCGTCAATGGCTCCAGCTCGCCCGTCACCGATCCGTCGGACAATGGACAAGATGGCGACGACAATGGTCTGCAGCTTGGGGGTCCCTTCACGGAGGTGGTAAGCCCAATGATCCAACTCTCGGTCGGAACCGAGCCAATGGGGGACGCTCTTGCGGGCGCGGAAAATCACCTCGGCGGAGATCTCGATGATTTCGTGACGGATGCGGATGGCGATATGACGGTGGATTTTGGGTTTGTCGAACCCGGAACGTTGGGGATCGGAAACCTCGTTTACACCGATGCCAATGGCAATCAGAAGGCGGATGCGGGTGAGGGTGAAGATGGTGTGACCGTGGAATTGTATCACGCCGGGGCGATTCCTGGCAGTGATCCGCCTTTGGCAACCCGCGTCACTGACGCTAGTGGAGGCTTCTTCTTTGGTGGCTTGTGGGCGGGAGACTACTTCCTGCATCTGCCCGCCGCCGAGTTTGCAAGTGGATCGCTTCAAGGAAAAGTAAGTTTGCCCGGCCTGGGAGCGGGTGACGATGATGCGGCGGTGGGTGATGATGGGGTCGATGCCAGCGAACCCAACCTGACGGGCATCAGCAGTCGGATCGTTACTCTTTCCAGCGGCAACGCGCCCACGCAGAGCAGCTACGAGACGGGATATGATGCCAGCTCTGATGATGCATCGGATTCCAATGTGGATCTCACTGTGGACTTTGGTCTCTATCGTCCGGTGGGAGGGGGAGATTTGGTCTTCATGGATCTCAACGAGAACGGACATGCCGATGTAGGAGAAGGCGTGGATGGAGTCGTTGTGGAGGCCTACAGTTTTGGTCAGGTTCCAGGCGTCGATTCGCCGTTGGAAACTCGAGTCACGACGGGCGGGGGTCGATACTTCTTTGGCAATCTCATTCCGGGCACTTACTTCTTTCATATCCCTGCAACGATGTTTGCATCGGGAGCGCCACTGCATCAGAAGGTGAGCATCCAGGAGGGCGTGGAAGGTGATGATGACGTGGGAGAAAATGGCCTCAATACCGCAGACCCAACAACTACGGGTGTTAGCTCTGGTTTGGTGGCCTTGTATCCGGGGATCGCGCCGACGGATGACACGGGAGAGACGGGCCTTTTCGGTACCCTGGATAATGCCAATGATGCCAGTGTGGATCTCACCATCGACTTTGGTTTCCAAAGCCCGGTCGGCATCGGGAACCTGGTCTTCACTGATCAGAATGGAAATGGCCATGCCGATGCGGGTGAAGGTGTCGAGGGAGTGCGGGTGGAATTGTATGGAGGATTGCAGGATCCGACCAACAGCTTGCCTCTTTTTACCCAGTTCACAGATGCTCAAGGCCACTTCTTCTTCAATTTCTTGCCAACAGGAACTTACAAGGTTCACATTCCTCCCCAAGAGTTTGGCACGGGCCAACCGCTCTTTGGAGCCCTGCCGCTGCCTTTGGAATCGACTCCAGGGGATGACGATGTGGGACAAAATGCTCAACCGGAAACCAATCCAGAGATAAACGGAGTCACGACGCTCACGGTTGCGTTGAACGCCGACACTGAGCCGGTGGATTCAGGCATCGAGACGGGTTCGGCGAACACGCTGGATGCGGTGGACGACGACAATCATGACTTGACCATTGATCTGGGATTCGTGGCACCTGCGGCGAACCAGACGGGTGTTGGGAACCTGGTGTATGGTGACGCGGACGGGGATGGGGTGTATGATCCAGGTGAAGGCATCGCGAACGTGATGGTGCAGGTCTTTCATTCCGGAGATGATCCGTTGGTGGATCCTCCCATCGCCTTTGGCGTCAACTCTCAGGGGAATCCCATCACCCATGTGCTCACGGATTCCTCAGGCTGCTACCTCATCTATGGGCTCGGCGAGGGAGATTATTTTGTTTTCTTGCCTCCCGTGAATTTCCAAGCAGGCGGTCCGCTGTCAGGTTGGTTTTCTTTGCCGGGATCGGGAGGAGATACTGGCAGTGACGACGGACTGGATGAGAATGGCGTGGATGCGGCCGTTCCTTCTTCGAGCGGAATTGCTTCCGATGTGATTCATCTCGCGCTCGGAACGGAGCCGACCGATTTCGATAGCGAATTTGGAAAGGCACCGGCGATGGACGCTTTTGCGGATTCGAACGTTGATCTCACCGTGGACTTTGGATTCCATCAAACGGTGGCGGTGGGGAATTTGGTGTTCCTTGATGCGGACGGTGATGGGGTGGCCGATGCGGGAGAGGGCGTGGCGAATGTCACCGTCGAACTTTACGATGGCTACTCGATCCCCGGGTGGGACTCACCGATGGCCACGACTTCGACCAACAGTGATGGAGTGTACGAGTTCAGCGGTCTCACGCCGGGGTCCTATCAAGTGCACCTGCCCATGGCGAACTTTGCGCCCAATGCCGTGTTGGAGGGCAAAGTGAATTTGACGGGGAACGGAGTGGGCGATGACGATGTCAATGAAGATGGAGTCGATCAGGCGCAACCGGAATGGTTTGGCGTGACGTCTTCCATCTTCTATCTCGCGGCGGGCAGTGCTCCCACGGGTGCTGCGGAAGGTGGACTCTTCGGTACGTCGGATGACGCCAATGATGCCAGCGTGGATCTCACCATCGACTTTGGATTTTCCTCGCCGGTGGGTGTCGGAAATTTGGTGTTCTTTGATTCCAACAACAACGGCATCTTTGAGGCTGGTACGGAAACGGGGGTGCCGAATGTTTTGGTTCAGTTGCATGACGCTAACGCACCGGGTGTTCCAGTGACGGAAACCTACACAGATGCGGATGGGCTCTATTCCTTCAGCACCAGCTCTGGAAGTTATGTGATACATATCCCAGCATCACAGTTCGATCTCTATGCACCGCTTTACCAGTATGTATCATCGACTGGCGGTGGTGTTGTCCCCCCGGGCACCTTGGGAGATGATGATGTCGGGGAAGATGGTGTGGATGGCGGGAATCCTCTCGTGGATGGCGTGACTTCGGCATCGTTCACTCTGGCTGCGGGTTCGATGCCCACGGCGGCGGATACCGAAACCGGCACGGATGCTAGCTCGGATGATGGGGAGGATTCGAATGTGGATCTCACCGTGGATTTGGGTTTTGCGCCTCGGCCGCTTTCCGTGGGAAATCTGGTGTTCCTGGACCTGGATGCCGATGGTGTCTTTGATCCGAGCGCGGGAGATTCCGGGGTGAGTGGAGTGCTGGTTCGTTTGTTTGCGACGGGTGATGATCCGGTGAACGATCCGCCGAGGGCGGAGACGTTGACGGGTGCTGACGGGACCTACACTCTGACGACCCATTCGGCGGGGCAGTACTTCCTTCACGTTCCGGCCTCCGTGTTCCAAACTGGTGCGCCCTTGGAAGGCGCAAGTTCGTCCTTGGGCTTTGGCAATGATGACGGCAGCGATGACGATGCCGGAGAAGATGGTTTTGACGCCAGCGACCCCGCGACGACCGGGATTTATTCCATCACCTTTGATTTGGCCTACGATTCGGAGCCTGTCTCGAGCGCGTCAGGCGGCAGTGAAACGGGATTTGCAGCGGATTCCGATGATGACGATGATGCAAATGCCGATCTCACCATTGACCTGGGTTTTGTGCTGACGCCTCCTGCTGCGGCACCGCTTTTGGGAGAGGTGAGCAATGACGTGAATGGTGATGGCGATCCTGCCTCCAACGATCCTCCTCTGGAGGGAATGATGATCGAGCTTTTTGTGGACGCGGATTCTGACGGGATGATGGATCAAGCCGATGCCGATCCGATTGCGACGACCACGACGGCCAGCGATGGGAGTTATGAGTTTGAGGCGGTGGAGCCGGGAAGTTATCTCGTGGTGCAGACCTTGGCCGCCGGTGCGGAGGCCACCTTTGATAGCGATGGAGGAGACTGCCAATGCACCTGTGTGACCATGACCGGGCAGGCTGTTTCTGGGGTGGACTTCTTGCAGTGTTTCACTCCGACAGGTTGGTTTTATGACACCTTGACGGGTGCCATCATTCCTGGTGGTCACGTGGCCATTGAGGGTCCTGGAGAAGTGACGCTGTTGTTGGATGGTCAGTCTGGCAGCTACTGCTTCTCTGCGAATGAAGATGGCGAGTACGTGCTGACGATCACACCTCCAGAGGGTTACGTTTTGGATCCGAGCCGTGCTCCGCTGTCGGAGGCCTTTGTCCCGAGTGGTGATGGAGAAATTGTGCGGGTGGGCTCGGGCCTAAACGCGGAGAACGGCTCTGTGATGGAAGATGCCTCGGCAGTGGCCAATCCGTGGTATGTGCGTGTGATGTGGGTGAGCGGTCAGCCGGTGGTGGCGCTCAATAACATCCCGCTTACTCCGGCCGCTCCGGCGACGTATGCCTTGTGGCTGCAACGTTATGATCTGGGAGATGACACTTTGCCTGATGATGATGCGGACCACGATGGGCTATCCAATTTGCTGGAGTATGCCTTGGATCTCAATCCTCTCAGCGGTTTGACGCAACCGGCGCTGAGCTTGGAGAGCGATGATGCAACGGGATCGGTGACTGCTGTGCTGCGTCGTCCTGTGGCGGGTCGTCAGGATGTTCGGTGGCAGGTTGAAATGCTTGCGGATCTTGCGGACTCTCCGGCGGGTTGGTCGGCGTTGCCTTTGTCGCCGACGGTGAGTGTGACTGCGGATGGATCGGAGATGCGGCGATATGAGGGGATTGACTCGGTCTTTGCGAGTGACCACGGGTTCATTCGGCTTCGGGTTCAACTGGATCGGGATGGCGATGGCCTTGCGGAAGCGACAGCGGTCTCTCGGGTTCAAGGATGGATGCGGCGGCGCTTTGGCGTGGGCCAGAGCACTCTGACGATGCCTCTGTTGCGTCCGAGTCTTTATTCAGGTGTGGTGCTCTCGGCGGCTTCGGATTCGTTGATTCTTTCCCATGGAGGAGGTGACGCGCTGCGGGATGCACTGGCGTTAGGTCCCTGTTATATCGAGGTGACATCCGGATCGGCGGTGGGACATCGTTGGGAGCTTGATGAAGCTCAATGTTCGGGTGACACCCTGAAGGTGGATTTGAACGACGTTGGAGGCACAACCAACGGTGGAATGGATGGGCTGGCGGGTGCATCCATCGCGATTCGACCTCACTGGACGTTGGCCAGCTTGCTGCCTGCATCGGCCTTGTCGGCGGGTGCGGATTCGACCGCAGCGGACGGAGCACTGTTCTACAATGAAACGACCAGGGCTTTTGTCAGCTACTGGTTGCGTGTGTCGGATGGGAAATGGATTGGGCCTGAGGGAGAGTCGTTGCCGGTGAGGCTGCTGACGGATGAGGGACTGCTGCTGCATCTTCGGCAGAGGGCGGCCACGTTGGTTTGGACGGGTGAGGTGCGGGAGCATGCATTCCGTTTGCGCCTGGGTTCGGCGGTGTTGCGTGGGGGTGGCTATCCGCTGGATCAGAGTCCGCAGAGGATGGCGCTGGATTCCGCGCATGACATGGTGGCGGCGAGTCAGGCGTCTCTGGCGGATCGCATCAAGCTTTGGTTGGGAGATGCGGTTGAGGGGGCCAGTGGATATCGCGGTTTGTTCTTCTATCAAGCCGCTGGGGCTGAGGCGATGTGGGTGGACGAAGGTGATGCCTCGTTCACGGACCGCTCCACGGATGTCCTGCTGCCTCTGGGACGCGCGTGCTTCATGCAGAGTCACCAGGGATCGAGTCATCTGGTGCCGCTGCCGTGGTCTCCGTAGTCCGGCGAGGCCGAATATTGGAGGAGGGGGTTTGTGTCATGTTTTTGACGATATAAGGCTTGGCAGGCTGCGGGATTCATGCATGATGGCGATCCGTAACGATGTGGCTGCTGTCGCGCTCTCGTGCGTGGTGGTCAGGTCAGGACAGGACTCTACCGACGACCCGCGCCATGAGTAACGTTTTGGAAAAGGTGATCGTGCTGGTGCTGAATCGGCATTGGCAGGCCATTGATGTGAAGACACCGATGGATGCTTTTGGCATGATGGCTGCGGGCAATGCGACTGCGCTGGACATGGATGGGGAGCAGCGCTTGGTGCCGGTGACCTGGGAGGCTTGGCAAGAGCTGCCGGTGCGGGAGCAAGATTGCTCGATCGGCACGGTTCACGGACGCATTCGGGTGCCGACGGTGCTGGTGCTCGCGCGCTTTGATCGGGTGCCGAAGCGGCGACCCAAATTTTGTGCCAAAGCCATTTGGGAGCGGGACGGTGGTGTTTGCCAATACACGGGCAAGAAGCTGCGGCCCGAGGAAGGAAACATCGATCATGTGGTGCCGATTTCTCGGGGAGGAGTGAGCAGTTGGGAGAATTGTGTGCTGGCAGATCGGCGGGTGAACAGTCGCAAGGGCAACAAGCTGCCCGAGGAGGCGGGTCTGCAACTTCTGCGCAAGCCGTTTGCACCGCGTGAGGTGCCGGTGACGCTGCTGATCCGCAATCCGCACGAGGTGGAAGATTGGCATTTTTTCCTGCAGCGAGCCCCGGAGCGGCGCTCGCTGGCGTAAGCAGGGCGGGTATTCGGCTCAGCCGGCGAAACAGTTGGCCGCCACGCCGGTGGCTCCTGGGCGGCAGACGAAGAGACGACCGGCTTCCTTCTCTTGCAAACCAGGTTTGATGCCGGTGGTGATGTAGAGATCCCCCAGATCGCTGCCGCCAAAGGCGCAAGCGGTGGTCTCGATGCAGGGGAATTCGATTTGTTCTTCGACCCGCTGCGTGCGGGGGTCGAAGCAGACCACTTTGCCGCCGTGGCAAAAGGCGATCCAGAGTCGGTCCTCGCTGTCGATGGTCATGCCATCGGGGGAGCTGGGATCGGCGCTCGTGTCCCAGATGACACGTTCGTTTTCGATGGCACCCGAGGCTGGATCGAAGTCGAAGGCACGCACTTTTTTGCTGGGAGTATCGATGTAGAAAAAGGTGTCGGCTGCGCGATTCCAGGCGAGGCCGTTGGAGTTGGTGACGGGGGCAAATTTTCGCTCAATGCGGAGATCGGTATCCAGGCAATAGAGAGCGGCCTCGGGGCGCTTTTTGAGGCAGATGGTTCCGGCCCAGAAGCGCCCGTTTGGATCGCACTTGCCATCGTTGAATCGATTGTCGGGGAGATGAGGTTCGGGATCGGTGATGGCGGTGCTCTCGCCTGTACCGGGATCGAAAAAAAACAGGCCGTGATCTCCAGCCCAGACCCAACCTCCGCAGGCGCGTGGTACGACGGTGCCGACGCGTTGTCCGACGTCCCAGGACGTTTCATCGCCCGAGGCGGGATCAAAGCGGACGAGACAGTGAGCTTCGATATCGACGTAGAGAAGATGGTTTTGGTGCCAGAGCGGGCCTTCTCCCCAAAGAGAGACGCGGTTGCCAATCGGTTCAGGACGGATCATGCAGCCCACCTTGAGCAGGCTGGCTGCTGGTGCAAGGTGGAGCTTGAGGGTGGGTGTGCGGCGCGTTCGGAACCGTGGAAAAGGTGATCGAGGTGGGCTTGACAGGCGGGGGAGTGGGGCTAGTTTAGCGGCCCGTTTCGGAAGAGATCTCGATCTCGACCAGCGGTTTTGGCAGGGTAGCTCAGGGGTAGAGCAGAGGACTCATAAGCCTTTGGTCGGGAGTTCAAATCTCCCCCCTGCCACCATCTGAGTTGGATGGGAGGCGCATGGAATTCTCCCGCTCTGGGAAGTCAGTCCGATGGGCGGTGGTGATGCAAATCCACTTCTTCTTCCAAAGCGATGCCGTCCAGAAGGTGGTCGGTCAGATGTCGCGCTGCCCAGGGCGCGCGCAGCGCTCCTTTGGAACCGAGACCGTTGAAGAAGGCCAAAACGGGACGACCTGGATGCCGACCCAAAAGTACGGGCGCGCCGACGATCACGGGCCGCACGCCAGTGTCGGCGCTCAATTCCTGCCACGGTACTTGCAGCAGCTGGCTGGTCTGGGCTCGCAGCCGCTCCACCAGCGCGGGTCTCGGTACGGACGGTGCGGCGGCGGAGAATTGGCGATCGTAGCTGGCTCCGACGCGCACTTGACCCGCTGCGCTGGGTCGCACCCAAACCCCTGCTCCCGTGATGAAGCGCGTTTCTCCGGCGAGATCGACGCGTGCATTGAGAATGGTTCCTTGCACGGAGGAAAATCTCACCCAATCAAACCAGGGCATTTGGGCACCCTGCCAGCCTGTGCAGAAGACGGCGAATCGGTAGTGTTGATCTCTCCAGACGACTCCGCCTTCGGCGGGAAACCTGAGTTCATTGGGGAGCACGCGTGCGGTCTGCCAGCAGCCGCACTTTTGAAAAAAAGCGTGGCTCAGGTCCAGCCAAGGAATCGTGTCCAGCCAAGCCGCAGGAGCCTGCTCAAAGCCGTCCCAAGGATTGGAAAATACGGAGGGATCCACCAGCGGTTGAGGCTGAGGATGGCTCAAATATCGATCCAGGTGCGCCACCCGTTGCTCATTCCAAAGGCGGCGCATCGCTTCATCCCGAAACAAACGAACGGCGCGCAGAGGATGATAAAAATGCGCCCCCAGGTCCCGCTCGCGATCCCGATAAAACGTCTCTGCCTCCGTGAACAACTCGGGGTAACGCCAGCTCTCGTTGAGGCGCATGCCGGTGACGGGTGTGATGAGACCTGCGGCGACGCGGGAGCAGGTCGAGGCCTCTGCGGGATCCACCACCTGAAAGCAGGCTCCTCGTTGCCACAGCCGCCAGGCCAGCGCGGTGCCCGCCAGACCCTGCCCGACGATGAGAATGGGAAGATCGCTCAACATGAAACCAGCGTTGTGTAGAGCCGAAGTAAGCTCCCGCTGCTCCCGGTTTGCAACCTCAAGCCGACGAAGCGAGGTGCAATCCTCGTCTCACTCGTCGTCCAAAATCTCCCGGGATGGAGTGGGACGAGGATTGAGATGCCGCTGATGAGTTGGTGGTCATGCCTCAGGGCTTCATATTCTCCCCCTCGTTTTGATGCGTGAGCCCAGCCGTTGCGCGGTGTGGAATGGACGCTAATAAGATGGAATCTCATCCGTTAGACTCCACTCCCATGCCCCGTGTTTCGTTTCTCTCACTTTGGTGCCTCTCCTTCGGGATGGGGATCGGTTTTTCTCAAGCGCAGATTCCACCGGAACTGGTGACCGCTGAGCGCTCGAAGATTTTGGAAGGTGTGAAATCTGTGCCGCGAGTCGGCGCTCCGGGACCGGTCGGCATTTGGGGGACTTTGGCGTTTCCCATCCTCGCTGCGGCGGATGGTCGAGAAGGCAATGAACTGGCGCTGGCTGCGGCGGCGGGTTTTGGTCAGGGCCGGGTGATTTTGTTTGGGCAAAATGGATACCTCAGTGGCAACGCGGGCGGGGACTTGCCTCGGTTGATGGAAAACGTCGTGCGTTGGGTCGGGAATAAAGCCAAACCTCGGATCGCTGTCGCGGGAGTGCGGCAGAGCGGCTTTTATCAAGCGAAGGGCTTTAGTGCGGAGGAACTCAAAGGGCCGATCGATGCTGGCGCGTTGCAGGGGGTGGACGTGCTGGTCTTGAATGCGCAAGGACTCACGGATGAAGCGGAGGCCACGGCCATCATCGAATGGGTGCAGAAGGGCGGCGGTCTCATTGCGGGCATGACGGGGTGGGCCTACGGCCAGACCAGCGGCGGCAAGGAACTGACCACCACGCACGCGTTGAATCGCGCCTTGCTACCCGCCGGGGTGGGTTTCACCGAGCTGTCGGCCTTTGCCAATCTCACGGCCTTTGACGCGCGACCGGAATTGCCACGCTACATGAATGCCTCCGAGGCGATCACGGCCATCAAAAAACAACGAGAAGGCGGGGCGGAACTGACGCCGGAGGAGGTCCGGCAGGGATCCAATGCCATCCAAGTCGCCCTGGCCGCACAACCGCCTGATCGGGGCAATCTCCGCAACGCGGTGGCCTCAGCGCTGGGCAGTCCCTCCGCCACAGCGGTGATCCCCGCGCCCGATGCACCGCTCACGCAGGATCAGCACGGCTCGGCTCGCATGCGCCTCAGCATGGAGACACGCACGCTGCGGCTCACCACGGGGCCTGACATTGCGGCGCATCCCGCAGCGGCCACGTTTCCTGGGCAGCCGCCAGCCGAGGCCCCACGCGTGGGGCGGGAAATCTCCATCGATCCCACGGTGCCGGGCTGGCATAGCACCGGGCTGTATGCGGCGGCGGGAGAGGTCATCACCGTTACGTTGCCTGCCGATCAAGTCGGCAGTGGCTACGCGCTGCGCATCGGCTGCCACTCCGACACGCTGTATCATTTGGACAAGTGGCTGCGCGCGCCCGATGTCACGAAGTCCGAGCAGCTGAGCGCCGCAGAGACTCGCGTCAGCTCTGCCTTCGGAGGGCTGATTTACCTGGAAGTGCCCCGCCGTGCAGCGGGCGCGGCCTTCACCGTTGCGCTCTCAGGCGCGGTGGAGGCCCCCCTTTTTGTGCTCGGTCAGACCACTGATGAAGCATGGAACTCCAGCATCAAAAATCGGCCCGCACCCTGGGCGGAACTTGCCTGCGATCACGTCATCCTGACGCTGCCGACGGAGGTGGCGCGTCAGGTGAAGAGCCCGACGGCGCTGATGGAGTTTTGGGATAAAGCGATCACGGTTCAGGATGAGATTTCCAATCAGGCCCGAGATCGCGAGCGTCCGGAACGGATCGTGGCCGACGTGCAAATCAGCGCGGGCTACATGCACAGTGGCTATCCCATTATGGTGCCGGTCAGTGCCTCGGAGGAAATGGTCACTTACAATCGGCTCAAGTTTCCCGGTTGGGGATTTCACCACGAAGTGGGCCACAATCATCAGAAGCCGTGGTTCACCTTTGACGGCACTGGTGAGGTCACCAACAACGTGCTGGCCATGTACGTGTATGAGGCGGCGATGGGGAAAGACTGGCTCATCGGTCACAGCGCCATCTCGGAGGAAGCGCGGCGGGAGCATGTGCAGGCGATTCAAAAAGCCACCGACAAATGGCAACTGTGGAAGAGCAGCCCGTTTGTGGCGTTGACCACCTACATTCAGCTCATTCAGGCTTTTGGATGGGACAGTTGGCGGGCGTATTTGCACTCGTTTGATGACACCGACTTTGGAGCGGTGCCAGCCAGTGACGATGAAGCGCGGGATCAGTTTTTGACCCGCTACTCCCGCATCACGAACCGGAATTTGGGTCCGTTTTTTGAAGCTTGGGGCATCCCCGTCAGTGCGGCAGCGCGAGCTGAAGTGGCGAGTCTGGAGCCCTGGATGCCAGCGGGATTATAAAACGAAGCGCTCTTGGAGGAGTCAATGTCCGAGGGCTGGGATCAGCGCTTGGGCACCCTTTGCCACCATGCCGACGGCCATGGCGACGAGGACCATGCCCATGAGCCGAGTCACCACCGCCATGCCGCTCACGCCGAGCGCTTTGGAGATGCGTTGTGCTTGAGAAAAAAGCAGACCGGTGAGGGCGGCGAGGATCAGGACGATGATGGTGATCGCGGTGTGATCTCCCAGTGAGTCGTGGGTGCCTGCTGCGGCGACGACCACCGAAATGGTTCCCGGTCCGGCGACGAGAGGGATGGCGATGGGCACGGTGGCGATGGAGGCGCGATTGCCAGCGTCGTCGGCTTCATCTTGGGTATGAGCGTGGGAGACGTTGTTGAAAAGCATGCGCAGGCCAATGATCAAGATGATGATGCCACCGCCGGTGCGGAGTTCATCGACGGTGATGCCCAAAGCCGCCAGGGCGTGAGAGCCGAGCCAGGTCGAGATGAGCAAGATGATGAAGATGGAAAAGGCGGACTTGATGGCGATGGCGCGTGTCTCGGCCGCATTCTGCTCGGAGGTCAGGCTGGCAAAGATGCCCACATTGCCCAGAGGGTTCATCATGGAGAAGAGCGAGGTGAGAAAGCCGAGCATCCAGGGTTCAGTCATGACAGAAGCGATAAAGTGAGTGCGGAGCAAGGTGCGGCGGGAGCCGAGGCAGCGCAACGGACAAAGGCTTCCGTCTCGGATCCAACGGGCGTGTTCGGGCGAAGCGCGACCCCCTTGGCGGGACGGATTCCTTGTTGCGTGGGCGGGGGAACTCGGCTTGGTGATCGCGAAATTATGCGATTGCAAGATCAAGTCATTCTCATCACGGGAAGCACCACGGGCATTGGCGAGCACATGGCGCGTCGCTTTGTTGCAGAGGGTGCGCGGGTCATCCTGCAGGGGCGGAATGCCGAACGGGGCGAGGCGCTGCGGCAGGAGCTGGGTGCTGAGCGAGCGGCCTTTTGTCAAGGTGATCTCGCTGATGCCGCTTACCCTGCGCAGCTGGCGGAGCAAGCGCTCGCCGCCTTTGGTCGGATCGACGCTCTGGTGAACAACGCCGCGCTCACCACGCGGGCGAAGATTGAAGAGACTGATGCCGCGTTTTTTGATCGCATCATCGCCGTCAATACTCGCGCTCCGATGCTGTTGATTCGGGCGCTTTTGTCCGAGCTGAAACGGACGCGCGGCTGCGTGTTGAACATCGGCTCGGTGCTGGCGCATTGCGGTCAGGCCAATCTGGTGGCCTACTCCATGTCCAAAGGCGCACTGCAAACCATGACGCGCAATCTGGCGGATTCACAGGGCATTCATCAGGTGAGATTCAATCAGCTCAACGTCGGCTGGACGCTCACGGAAAACGAATATCAGGTCAAAATGGGCGACGGTCTGCCTGCCGACTGGCCCGAGCATGTCCCCGCCTACGCTGCCCCTGCAGGTCGGCTGACCAAACCAGAGGAAGTGGCTGCCGCTGCGATTTACTGGGTGAGCCGCGAGAGCGAACCCATCTCCGGCACCGTCGCGGAACTCGAGCAATACCCCATCATAGGTCGTTATCCCAACATGGAAGGCGACGAGGTCTAACTCTTTTTTTCTCCCCTTTTCCCACTATGAAACTCCTCCGCTTTGGCAACCCCGGACAAGAAAAACCTGGCCTGCAACTCGATGACGGGCGTCGCATTGATGCTTCCGAATTTGGGTCAGATTGGAATGAGGCCTTTTTTGCGGGAGACGGTTTGGAGCGGTTGAGAGCCTGGGCCGCCGTCCATGCCGACACGGCACCCACCGTGGATGCCTCGGTCCGCCTCGGTCCCTGTGTGGCTCGTCCGAGCAAGATCATTTGCATTGGTCTCAACTACGCGGATCACGCCAAGGAGTCGGGGGCTGATATTCCGAAGGAACCGATCATCTTTTTCAAATCCACCAGCGCCATCGTCGGACCCAATGATGCGGTGGTGATTCCCCGCAATTCGAAGAAGACGGATTGGGAGGTGGAACTCGCCTTTGTGATCGGAAAAAAAGCCACCTACGTCTCGGAGGCGGATGCCATGGATCATGTGGCGGGATACCTGCTGCACAACGACTACAGCGAGCGGGAATTTCAACTCGAGCGCGGCGGCCAGTGGGTGAAAGGCAAGAGTTGCGACACCTTTGCTCCGCTCGGTCCCTTCATGGCCACGGCGGATGAAATTCCCGATCCGGGCCATCTCAAGCTTTGGCTCAAGCTCAACGGCAAGACGCTGCAAGACAGCAGCACCGAGCAGATGATTTTCAACATCCGCCAGCTCGTCAGCTACCTGAGTCAATTCATGTCCTTGCTACCCGGAGACATCATCAGCACGGGCACGCCTCCTGGCGTCGGACTCGGGATCAAACCGGAACCGATCTACCTCCAGCCTGGAGATGTGGTGGAGCTGGGCATCGATGGTCTCGGCGAGCAGCGTCAGGTGGCCGAAGCCTGCGCCTGATTCGGCTGCGGACTGCTTTTCCCCGTCATGTGGATTCGTCTCGTCCTCCTCGCCCTCTGCGTCGCTGAAGCGGCCCTCGCTAAGGACACTCGACCGAACATCATTGTGCTGATGGCCGATGATCTGGGTTACGGTGATCTCGGGTGCTTTGGCAGTCCGGCGGTGCAGACGCCGAATCTGGATCGGATGGCGGCGGAGGGGTTGAAGGCCACGCGCTACTACACGGGTTCCGCCGTATGCTCGCCCACTCGTGCTTCGATGCTCACTGGGCGGTATCCGCTGCGTTTCGATGTGACTCAGCATTTCAACGACGTGGATCGCTGGCTGCCGGTGGAGGCCGTCACCGTGGCGGAGCTGCTGCGAGACGCGGGCTACGCCACTGCGCACGTCGGCAAATGGCACCTGGGAGGGCTGCACGTGGATGAGTCGGGCCAGCGGTTGAAGGATCAACCTGGACCTCGAGAACAGGGTTTTGAGTTTTACCAAACTCAGATCGAACAGCAGCCGATTCGGGGCAAGATGGGCTCGGAAAAGACGCTGTTTCGGCAGGGCGGCACCGTGCTGTTGCGCAATGATCAGCGTGTGCCGGAGAGCGATCCGTATTTCACGAAACACTTCACGGATGCGAACGGCGACTTTGCCTTGGAGATGATCGAGCGTTTGTCGAAGGATGAGCGCCCCTTCTTTCTCAACGTTTGGTGGCTGGTGCCGCACAAGCCGTATGAACCGGCTCCCGGTCCGCATTGGGAGGCGACTGCTGCGCCCGACATCAGCGAGGATCAGCATCGGTTTCGCTCCATGGTGCGTCACATGGACGCGCGCATTGGGGATCTGATGCGTCGCTTGGAGCAGCTGGGCATCGCGGACAACACCTTGGTGATCTTCACCAGCGACAACGGCGCGGCGTTTGAGGGTTACATCGGTGAGTTGAAGGGCGGCAAAACGGATTTGCATGAGGGCGGCATCCGGGTGCCGTTGCTCGCCTGGTGGCCAGGTCACATCAAGGCGGGTCAGACCAGTGAGGCCTTTTTGCATAGCAACGATTGGCTGCCCACCTTCTGCGAAGCGGCCGGCGTCGAGGTGCCTGCCGCAGCGCAGGTGGATGGCCGCAGTGTTTTGGCGCACTTGCTGGGTGGTGAAGCGCCGACCTGGGAGCAACGGGGTGATGTGCACTGGCAGCTCAATTTGTACAAATCGATCCAGCGTCACTATCCCAAACCCAAACCGTATGCCACGGAGGTGACGCGTCGCGATCAGTGGAAGCTGCTCACGCTCGATGGTGAGCCGGTGGAATTGTTCGATGTCTATGCGGATCCGTACGAAACTCGCAATCTTTTGGCCGAGCATGCCGAGCTGGCGGCTTCCATGCGCGAGGGATTGCAGCAGTGGCTGGCTGAACCTCGGCTGCGGGGTGGGGAGTGAGGCGGTGCGGGCGCAGCGGATAAATCACGCGGAATGCTGCGGATGGGCCTGCGATCCTGAGTGGAAGAATGGGTTCATCCGGGAAGTTGGTGCGCCACTTTTGGAATGACGATGCGATGGGCTCCCGAACCCTACGATGGAAGCCTTGGAGTGGTCGTAGTCTCCGATGTGAGTTGGTCGTGATGGGTGCGATTGGGAGCTGACGAACCACGTTTTGACAAACGTGGCTACGGGACTAGCGGAATCGTCGTTTCACTCGTCGTCCAATATCTCCCGGGTTCGGGTGGGACGATGATTGAGACGACGAGGGTTGATGCGCAAGGCCGTGGCCGCCG
>JAGRPD010000645.1 GCA_020439875.1 Verrucomicrobiales bacterium | reverse complement strand
AACACGCTGGTCATCTTCACCAGCGACAATGGCCCCACCAGCGCGGGCGGTGCGGACCCCAAGTTCTTCGATGGCAATGGTCCCCTGCGCGGCATCAAGTTCGAGCTGTATGAAGGCGGCATCCGCTGCCCCTTCATCGCCTGGTGGCCCGGTACCATTTCAGCGGGAACCGAGTCACACCACATCTCCGCTCAGTGGGACATGCTGCCCACCTTTGCCGATCTCGCTGGGACCACCGCTCCCGAAGGAGTGGATGGCCTCTCGATGGCCCCACTACTCACCGGACACGCCGACTCCCAACCGTCCCACGATCACCTCTACTGGGAGGCCTACAACTCCGGCGGGCAGCAAGCCGTGCGCCGAGGTCCCTGGAAAGCCGTGCGCCAAGGTGTCGTCAAAAATCCCGATCAACCCGTGCAGCTCTACCACCTGGAAAACGACCTCGCCGAAACCACCGACGTCGCCGCCAGCCATCCCGATGTGGTCGCCGAGATGCTGCAACTCATGCGCACCGACCACATCCCCAACGAAGACTACGACTGGAAACCCGGTGCCCGCAAAAAAGGCTCCTCAGGAAAATAGGTTCGCCGCATTTGAAACAACGATCCGTTGGTTTCAGCGACGGGCTGCGAGATCGCCGGAGCCGTCCTGGCAAAGCCAAGGAGCCGCGCGGTGCCACCCTCGCGGCAGATTGAGACGAGTCAGCCTTTGCCTTCTTCCTTTCTCCAACCACCTCACCGCGCCACCGGCACAAATCGAATCGCTCGCAAGGCCAGCAGGGCGTTTTGGATGGGACCGTCCGACTGGAGGACGATGTGATTGTCGGCAGCCGGCAGGTGGACTTCGCCCAGGGTTTGCGTCTGAAATTGATCCCATCCTCCCGTGCTGGCCACCTTCCCTCCAAAAACCTTCTCGCCGCTGATGCGAAGCTGCCAGGCATTCCCTGTCGCCTCCGGCGCGGCGGCGTATTCCCATTCGACCCGATAATCACCGGGCCGGTCGAGCACGATGGTCCATTGGGCGCGACCGTTTTCCGACTTCCACTCGCCGAGGGCATCGCTGCCCGGCACATAAGCGAGTTGGTCGCCATCGACCCGGCATTTCGACGCACGCAACTCGATGAGGCCGTTGCGTCCCGGCCCGACCCGGACCGCCAAATCCGATGTCGGATGCGCCGCTCCGCCCAGACTTCCGAGGTAGGCAATCACATCGGCAAGCTGCGGTTTGCTGAGCGTGTTTTCCAATCCCTCCGGCATCAGCGACATGCCGATGGAAGTCATCGAAGCCAGCTCGGATCGCAACACCGCGCGCGCACTGCCATCGGCCTGGCGCAGGGTGAAGCCGCTGGCGTTTTCATCCGCGATCATGCCGACGAGCGCGCCGCCGTCCTTGGTGCTGACGGCGTAGGTGACGAACTTGTCTTCGACCGCGCGATTCGGATCGAGGATGGCCACCAGCATCGCCTGCGGGGAGTGGTCGGTCAAAGCCGCGAGATCCGGGCCCACCGCGTTGCCCACCTCTTCGAGCCGATGGCAGGCCACGCAGGCCGTGGCAAAGACCGCCTTGCCACGCGTGGCATCGCCCGGCAAATCCAGCACGCCCGCCCACGCTTTCAGCACCTCCTCACGCGGCGCATTGGCCGGAGCTTGCAGCGCCGCTTCCGCCCGCTCACCAAAGCCCGAAGCCAGCAGGCGGCGACGACTGGCCGCATCGATTTGATTGCGTGGAAGACTGCCGCTTTCCACTGCATCCAGCAGCGCCTCCGTCCAGGTGGAGCGGCTCAGCAGCAGGTTCAACGCCATGGCCCGATCTCCGGGAGGCAACGCCGTCCAGCGCGCGAGAAGCGCCTTGGCGGCATCCGCTGATTTGATGCGACCCAGGGTTTCAAACACCACCGCGCGCAACTCGGGCGCGGTCGTCGGGGTGAGTTGACCGACGAGAAGATTCAAATCGGACGCGCCGTCAAAAACCGCCGCGCAGCCGAGCAAACGCACGGCCTCGCTGCGCCGCCAAAAGGATTGAGTTTCGGCCGACACCACGCTGCGGGCAGCGGCGGCGAGTGCACTCACCTTTTGACGTTGCGCTTCATCGCGAACCACTTCGTTGAGGGACTGCACCGGTCCGAGCAAGCCGTTGAGAATCGCCAATTGCCAAGACGGAAGGGCTTTGGCCGAAGGAGCGGGTTGGGCCTGCGCCAATGTGGCGACGATTGCATC
>JAGRPD010000644.1 GCA_020439875.1 Verrucomicrobiales bacterium | reverse complement strand
AAGGTGTTGGTGGAGAAGCGCTGGTGGAAGAGCGCCATCGCAGTCTCAAACTCATCCTGCTGCAGGTCTTTGTAGAATTTCTCCAGAGAAGTCGGCAGTAGCAGCGCCTTGTACACCATGGTGCGGTGCGAGAAGGAGGCCAGATAAAACGGAGCCAGATCCTGCTCCCGCGCCTTCAGCCGCAGCTCGCGGCGCACGAGGTAGAGCAGGCGCTCGAAGCGGTCATCCGTCATTTCCGCCGGCCGCTCCACGAACAGGTGCTGGATGCACGGCATGGTGCGGCGGGCTTTTTCTCCGAGTTCGTTGGGATTGGTCGGCACGTCGCGCCAGCCCAGCACCTTGACTTTGCGATTCCGCAGGATGCCCTCGGCCACCAGATGGATCTCCAGGCGCTTCTTTTTGTCCCGCGGCAGGAAAAAGACACCGACGGCCAGATCCTGCGGGTGATCCAGCGTGTGCCCCATTTCCTCCACCACGGGCATGAGCACCTTGTGCGGCAACTGCACCAGCACGCCAGCTCCATCTCCCGTCACCCGATCCGCATCCACCGCACCCCGGTGCTGGACGTTGCAAACGCCGCACAGAGCCATATCCAGAATGTCGCGGCTGGCCCGCCCATGAACGTTGGCTACGAAACCGACCCCGCAGGCATCTCGCTCAGAGTCCAGACGGTGGAGCGTTCCTTCATTCGGAATGGGAAGATCGTAAAAAGGGTTTTTCATGGCACTTCGAGCCCCCGGCTGGACATCTTTGGCCAGTTTCGGGGGGCCGGAAGGATGGCGCAAAAGGCCGGAGTTGCAAGCTCGGAGCATTTTGGATGCCTGAACTAGCGAAAAATGTCGGCGGCCAATCTTTCCAGTTCAGCCAGGAGATTGGCGCAGCAAATCAACGCCTTCCCGCACCTCAGGCATGAGGCTCCAGCAGCACCCGCGCGCACTCCGCGCGGCCCGTGGGATTGTCGCAGCGCCACTGCCAGATTCGCTCCCGCCGCACCAGGGGCTCCAGCGGCTCCACCAGCACCGTGGTTTTCGCACGCAGCTCCGCGCCGTCCTCCACCCGCAGGGAGCGCGCCGCCACCGTCCCCTCCAGCACGCCGGTCGAGGCCAGGTACAAGGTGCCATCGCAGAGGATGTCGCCATGCACCGTGCCCTCCACATGCATCTCCAGCGCCCGCACCTGCTGGAGGAACTGCACCTCGCAGTGCCGCGCCACCCGCAGCCGACGGCAAAACAGCGGCTCCGCCACGATCTCATCCTGCGGCAGGAGTCGCTCCTGCTCCATTTCCATGGGCCGCTCCACATCCACCGCCACCTTCTTCAGCTTGCGCAGGCAGACGGGGCAGGACGGAGCCGCCCAGTCCCCCGCCGTGGCGATCACTAGGAAAAAACGACGCCGCTCCTCCGGCAGCCGCTCGAGAATCGAATGCAGCACCTGGGCGTCCACCGTCTCGATGCGGTGCGTGCGCGCCGCGTGGATGGCCGCCACCGAAAAGCCGTCCACCGCCACCAGGATGCCGCGCGCATCCCGGGCGGTCGCCACCTCGCGGGCAAACCGCTCCACCGTATCTGCCGAGGCACGTCGCTCCCCCCAAGCTGTCGTTTTCACCACCACCCGGCTCGGTTGGCTCTGCTCCACGCCCTCCATCATGCCGAACAAAATGGAGCCATCCATACTGACCCGAGAGCCCGCCAGTCGGCAGCCCGCCTCCGCCACCAACGTCCGCACCAGCTCCCCCAGCCGTAACCAGTCCAGCTGGCCGATCAACTCCGGCGTCCATTCCAGAGGGCGGCCCTCCGGTCCCCCCTCCAGGAGGACGGAGCCCCGATCATCCAGCGTTGGAAAGGGTTCTAGCATTTGCGATATAATTTACACGATTTAAAATAATTTCCATCATTTTGTAATCGCGCCTTCCAGAACATCCCCCCTGCGTCACCCTCTCCCACTTGGGCTTTGCGAGTCCGTCATTCCGCTGTTTCTTACCCCCGCCCATGTCCAGCCCCATTTCAGAGGTCGAAATCACCTCCGGTCGCGTCACCATCGCGGATCCGTCCACTCCTTTCCCCCTCGCCTCCGGCGCGGTGCTCGAACACGCCGAACTCGCCTACGAGGCCTACGGCCGTCTCAATGAAGACCGCAGCAACGCCATCCTGCTTTTTCACGCCTTGTCAGGCAGCCAGCACGCCGCCGGGTTCACCTCCGAAGTGGACGGCGCAGGAGATCGCTGGACGGAGGACTGCCAATACGGCTGGTGGGATCTCTTCATCGGCCCTGGCAAGGTGCTGGATACGCATCAATACTTCATCCTCTGCGTCAACTACCTGGGCGGCTGCTACGGCTCCACCGGGCCCACCACCCTGGATCCCCAGACCGGGCGGCCCCACGGAGCGCGCTTCCCCGCCATCACCACTGCCGACGTGGTGCACTCGCAGGCGCGCCTGCTGGATCACTTCGGCATCCGCCAGCTACACGCCGTCGTCGGCCCCTCCGTCGGCGGATTGATGGCCATCAACTTCGCCACCCTCTATCCCGACCGCGTTCGCATCGTCATCCCCATCGCCTCCGGGCACAAAACGACGGTGCTCGCCCGGTTGACGCTGTTTGAGCAAGTGCTGGCCATTGAAAACGACCCGCATTTCCAGGGCGGCGATTATTACGACGACACGCCTCCGGAGTATGGACTGGCCCTCGCGCGGATGATCAGCCACAAGACCTTTGTTCACCTCGACGCCATTGAGCGCCGCGCCCGCAAGGACGTCGTCGCCTCCACCGATCAGCTGGCCTGGTATCAGATCCGCAACAACGTCGAAAGCTACATGCTGCATCAGGGGAAAAAATTCGTGAAGCGCTTCGATGCCAACACCTACCTGCGCATCATCGACATGTGGTTGAATTTCGACCCGCTGCGGGATGCTGGCGTCGCCACCTACGAGGAGCTGTTTGCCATCTCCAAGGCCGCCGACCATCACTACCTGGTCTTCAGCATCGACTCCGATTTCTGCTTTTACCCCGAGGAGCAGGCCGACCTCGTCGCCTGCCTCAAAGCGGCCGATGTCTCCGCCATGCACATCACCGTCCACTCCGACAAAGGGCATGACTCCTTCCTCCTGGAGCCCGAGCTGTACGCCCCGCACCTCTACTACACGCTGGCAGGCCGGTGGAATAAGACCCGCGTCAACGGACCCGCCGTCCCCCTCGTCGAGTAGCCTCCCCTTTGCCTCTCATGAGCCTACCTCGGGTCCTCCTCGCCGAACAAAGCCTGCCCTACCGCCGCGTGCTGCGGGAGGCCCTCACGGCCTTTCGCGAGTGTGAGGTGGATGACACGCCTGACCCCGAAGCCGCCTTCGACATGGCGCTGAGGCGTGACTACGCCCTCTTCCTCTTTGCCCTGGACCTGCCCCGTCTGCCGGGAGATCTGCTGGATCGCCTGCTGGCCTCCGCCTACCCCCGCTGCCATCCCGGCGTGCATGCTGCACCGCCCGTCATCTACCTCATCCGCCCCTCTGAGCTGCCACGCATGCCCAGTTTGGCGCGCGTGTCTCGCGTCCGCGGTCACGTCCTCATCCCACCACGGCTGGACTCCCTGCTCCAGCTCACCCAGCACCTGCTCCCCAGCCGTCCCGGTGCCTCCGATCTGGGAGCTGCTCCTTTTCCTCCCCCCGCATGATCCGCCGCTTCCCTCCCGCCACCGCCGCCCCACATCCCGCCGTCAAGGTCTGCGGACTCACCGGATTGGAAAACGCCCGCGCCGTGCTAGCCGCCGGTGCCGACGCTCTCGGCATCAATTTTTGGCCGCAATCCAAACGCCACGTCTCGCTGACCCACGCCCGCACCTGGCTGCCTGAGCTGCGAGATCTCACACCGCTCGTCGCCGTCCTCGTCAATCCGGAGCCGGATCTGCTGGATGCCCTCACCAACGAAGACCTCGTCCACACCCTCCAGCTCCATGGCGACGAATCTCCCGCCACCGTCGCTCACCTCATGGAGCGCGGCCTCTCGGTCATCAAGGCCCTGCAAATTCGCGATGCCAGCAGCCTCGACGCCATCGCCCACTACCCCTGCCCCGACATCCTCCTCGACGCCTACAACCCCGGCCTCTACGGCGGTGCCGGGCACGCCTTCCCCTGGCATCTCTTCACCGAGGCTCAGCAGCGGTTTCCCGAGAAACGCCTCATCCTCTCCGGCGGGCTCACACCGGAAAACGTCGCCACCGCAGTCCGTCAAACGCACCCCCTCGCCGTCGATGTAGCCAGCGGAGTTGAATCCGCTCCCGGCATCAAAGATCCGGCTCAGGTGGAGCAGTTTGTGCAGGCCGTGCGCAGCGCCAGCGCCTGAAAACCGCCGCCTCAGCCCACCAGCTTGCGCGCCTCTGCCAGCGCTGCATCCAGCTTCGAGGCATCCTTGCCGCCACCGCGGGCGAAGTCGGGTTTGCCGCCGCCTTTGCCACCGACGAGGGGCGCGATGGCCTGGATGATCTTGCCAGCTTGAACCTTCGACTGCTGGTCCTTCGGCACCGTGGCGATCAACGTGACGTTGCCGCCACTGGCCGCGCCCAGCACCACCACACCATCGAACTGGCTCTTCAAGGCCGTGGAAAGCGCCATCGCGTAGTCGCCATCCGCATCGCCGAGATTCGCGATGATCGCGCCGTTCTCCGCCGTGGCGATCAAGTCCTTCGCGCGACCCGCAGCCTCGCGCTGCTGCGCGGCTTTGAGCGCCTTCTCCAGTTCCTTCTGCTGGGCCAGCAGGTTCTCGATTTTCTTTTCCAAGTCCGCCGGATTTTGCGCCAGCGTCTTCGAGCAGAGCGTCTTCAACAGCTCGGCATCGGCATGCGCGGCGTGGTAGGCCTCGAGTCCGGCAATCGCTTCAATGCGCCGCACCCCAGCCGACACCGCGCCCTCACTCACCAAACGGAACAAACCGACCTCGCCCGTGAACCGGGTGTGCGTGCCGCCACAAAGCTCCATGCTGTAGCCATTCAGACCCTGCGGTTTGCCGCCGATCTGCACCACCCGCACGTTCTCGGGATACTTTTCTCCAAACAACTGCATCACGTCCTCGCGCGCCTGCACATCGGCATAGGGCACCTCGATCCACGACACCGGATCGTTGGCCACGACGCGCTCGTTTACCAGTTTCTCGATGTCCGCGATCTGACCCGCCGTCAGCGCCGCGCTGTTGAAGTCAAACGTCAGCTTGTCCGGCGTCACACTGGAGCCCTTCTGCGTGGC
>JAGRPD010000643.1 GCA_020439875.1 Verrucomicrobiales bacterium | reverse complement strand
CCTGCCGGTGGACGTGGAGCGGTCGAATTCAAAGGCACCCGCTGGACCGCCTCAGGCGCGCATCCCGACGATCGTTTTGAACCCCAGGAACGCGCCCTCATTAGCCGCGTCGATGGGCTCTGCCTCGTTCTCTCCAAACCTCAACCCCAAAGCTAACCATGGAACCAGGAAGCATCATCAGCATCGGCCTGACGATCCTCGTCATCGTCGCCATCATCAAAGGCGCGCGCGTCGTGCCGCAGAAACAAGCCTACGTCGTGGAGCGCCTCGGCAAGTACTCCCGCACCCTCGACGCCGGCTTCCACGTGCTCTTTCCCTTTGTGGATCGCATCGTCGCGCGCCACTCCCTCAAAGAGCACGTCATTGACGTCCCCTCCCAGATCTGCATCACGCGGGATAACATCTCCATCGAGATCGACGGCGTTCTTTTCATCCAAGTGTTAGACCCCGCCCGCGCTACTTATGGCATCGACAACTACATGTTCGCCGCCCAGCAGCTCGCGCAGACCACCCTGCGTTCCGAGATTGGGAAAATGGATCTCGACCGCACCTTCGAAGAGCGGGATAGCATCAATGCCAACATCATCGCCGCGCTCGACAAAGCCTCCGAACCCTGGGGTCTCAAAATCATGCGCTACGAGATCAGCAACATCAATCCGCCTCAAAGCGTGAAAGACGCCCTGGAAAAACAAATGCGCGCCGAACGGGAGCGCCGCGCAAAAGTCGCCATGTCGGAGGGTGAGCGCGAATCCGTCATCAACGTGGCAGAGGGTCAAAAACAGGAAGTCATCAAGCAATCGGAAGCCCTGAAACAAAAGCAGATCAACGAAGCCGAAGGCAAGGCGCGCGAGATCGAATTGCTCGCCACCGCCACCGCCGCAGGCCTGCGGCAAATCGCCGAAGCCATCGAGCAACCCGGTGGACGCGATGCCGTCAATCTGCGCGTGGCCGAGCAGTATGTGAAGGAGTTTGGCAAGCTCGCCAGCGAGAGCAATACCCTCGTCATCCCCTCCAATCTGAGTGATGTCGGCGGCATGGTCGCCACCCTGGGGCGAGTGCTGACCGACGCCAACAAAAACTCACCGCGTGCTTGATCATTGGGCGGTTAGCGTGGCTCGGCATGCGGCAGCGCATCCAGCCACGCCAAGGCGGAATCACGATCCTTGAGACTGCCCTCCAGCTGCAGCGTCTCCACCTGCTCCAGGATATCGCGAAACATCGCACTCGGCTGCCAACCGCGTGCGATGAGGTCCGCCCCCGTGATCAGACGTGGCGGCACCAGTGGCTGCTGGGAAAACTCCTCCTGCTTCTCCCGCACGAACTCGTAATTCTCCAACCGGCCATTGGATCCCAAGCAATCCACCCGGTGCAGCGCCAGCTCCTCCTCAAAATTCGGACGCGCGAGAAAGCGTTTCAACTTGGCCACACGCAGATCCTGAATGTGGATGAAACGCATGTGCACCGCCACCGCATCCACCACCGCGTGAATCACCTCGTTCGGGTACTTCAACCGCCGCAAGATCGTCTCCGCCATCTCCGCACCCAGCGCATCGTGACCGTTGAACCGCGCCCGGCCCGCCGTCTCATCCCAGCTGCGCGTCGCCGGTTTGGCAATGTCATGCAGCAGCACTGATAGCACCAGCGTTAGCGATGCATCGGGCTCCAAATGGCTCAGCATCAGCCGCGTGTGCACATACACATCGCCCTCCGGGTGAAACTGCGGCGGCTGTTCACAACCCTGCAAATCCAGGATCTCGGGCAAAATAACGGCCATCAAACCACTCTCCACCAGCAAATCAAAACCCCGCACCCGGTGAGGACTGCGCAGGATTCGGTTCAGCTCATCCCGCACCCGCTCCACACTCACTTTCGCAATCTGGTGCGCATGTTTTTGAATCGCCCGCCACGTCGTCGGCTCGATTTCAAACTCCAACTCCACCGCCTGACGGATCGCCCGCATCAGCCGCAAATGATCCTCTTCGAAACGCCGGTCGGCATCCCCAATCGCCCGAATCAACCGTTGATCGAGATCCGCCTTCCCGCCCACATAGTCGCGCAGCTCCCCCGTCAAGGGATCC
>JAGRPD010000008.1 GCA_020439875.1 Verrucomicrobiales bacterium | reverse complement strand
CTCTCAAACTGCGCGGCGAGAATGAGGTACATGAAGATGAAGGCCATCAAAAACGCGACCATGAAAGCGATGCCCGCCTTCTTCATTTCCTTTGACCGCCCGGTGATGCCGCTGGCGTAGTCGGCGGGCAGGCCCAGTTTGTCCACCGCCGCGCCGATGCCCGTGATGATCTCGGTTTCTCCCACGCCGGGCGCGTTGTTGGCGGTGATGGTGACCTGGCGGCGGCGGTTCAGGCGGTTGACTTGGGAGGGACTGTCCGTGTCTTCCAAGGTGATCAAGTTGGAGATCGGCACCGGCCCCGCGCGCAGCGACGGCACAGTCAGCAGGCTGAGGATTTCGGAGGTGTTGCGGAATTTTTCCTCCGCCTGCAAATGGATGTCGTACTGCTCGCCATTGTCGTCAAAGGTTGACACGTCAAGTCCGCCCACCAGCAGCCGCAGCGTGCTGGAAATATCCGCGATGCTGGTGCCCATCTCGCCCGCCTTGTTGCGGTCCACGGTGCCGGAGATCTCGGGTTTTCCGGGAATGAGCGTGCTGTCGAGATCGCGAATGCCGGGAATGTCGCGCGCCTCCCGCATCACGGATTCCGTGGCGCGGGTGAGCACGTCCAGGTCGGGTCCGGCGATGAAGTACTGGACGTTGGCGCTGGACATGCCGGTGTTGAAAGGCGGCACGGACAGCACGGTGATGCGCCACTCGGTGGGAAAGTTTGGCACCACCTCCTGCCGCACCCGGTCCATCAATGTCTGTTGATCCTCGCGGAGCGCGGGATCATTCAGGCGCACAAAGATGCCGGCCAGATTGGGCGTGCGCTGGTCGTTGTCGCCAATGGTGAGCAGGGTGCCCTCCACACCGGGCAGCTCGCGCACGGCGCGCGCAAACCGCTCCGCCGCAAGGTCGGTGGCGGCGAGGCTGGTGCCTTCCGGCGTGCGCAGGTTGACGACGAATTCGGCCTCCTCCACCGGCGGCAAAAAGCTCTTTTGCACGATCCTCATCAGCGTCGGCAGCGCGGCCAAAATGCCGAAGCACCCCAGCACCACGATCCAGCGATGCCGGAGCGAGAACCGCAGCAGGGCCATGTACAGCTTTTCCACAGGCCGGTAAAAGACATTCACCAAATGCTCCAGCCAAACATCAAACCGCGACGCGTAACCGCCGCGAAACAGGCGCGCGGAGAGCGAGGGTGTGAGGGTGAAACTCACCAGCAGCGAGACGGCGATGGCAAACGACATGGTCAGGCCAAAGCTGCGCAGGAACATGCCCACGATGCCGGTGAGAAAGGCCACCGGCACAAACACCGCCAGCAGGGACAGCGTGGTGGCCATCACCGCCAGACCGATTTCCTTGGTGCCCTCGATGGAGGCGGTGAAGGCATCCTGCTTTTTCTCCTCCATGTGGCGGAAGATGTTTTCCACCACGATGATGGCGTCATCGATCACGATGCCCACGGCGAGAGCCAGCGCCACCAGACTGATGACATTGAGCGTCACGCCCTGCGCCCACATGACGCCGAACGCGGCGATGATCGATGTGGGAATGGCCAGCGCGGAAATGAGGGTGGCGCGCGAGTTGCCGAGGAAAAGCAAAACGATGATGGCGGCAAACAACGCGCCGAGCACGAGGTGCTCCTTCACGGCATGAACGCTGGTGCGGATTACCTTCGATGTGTCGCGCACCACCTCGACCTCATAGCCCTCGGGGAGCAGGTGGGTGATGTCCGCCAGCTTTTCATTCATCGCATCCACCACAGCGACGGTGTTGGTGCCGCTCTGCTTGCGGATGGAGAGCACCACGGAGGAGACGCCGTTGTTGCGGGCCACGGTGGTTTGTTCTTCCGCGCCGTCTTCCACCCGGGCGACATCGCGCAGCCGCACCAGGCCGCCCTCCGCCTCGCGCACGACGAGCTGGCCGATCTCCTCCACGCTGCGCGCCTTGCCCTGCACCCGCAGTCCGGCCTCGCGCATGGCGTTTTTCACCGTGCCCGCCGGGATTTGAATGTTTTGCGCGCGCAGGGCGCGCTGCACGTCGGCCGCCGTCAGGTTGTAGGAGCGCAGCCGCATCGGATCAAGCCACACGTTGATCTGGCGCAACCGCCCGCCGAGCAGGGTGATTTGTCCGACACCGGGCACACTTTCGAGCTGCCTGCGCAGCGTCTTGTCGGCGTACTCGGTGATCTCGCGCACCGGCTTGTCCGCCACCAGAGCCAGGTTCAAAATCGGCGCAGCGTCGGGATCAAGCTTTTCGATGATGGGCGCATCCACATCCTCCGGCAGCTCGGGAATGATGCGCGCGATCCGGTCGCGCACCTCCTGGGCGGCGACGTCGATGTTCTTCTCCAAAACAAACGTGATCAGCACTTGCGAGATGCCCTCACTGGAGACGGAGCGCAGTTCGTCGATCCCCGCCACGGTGTTGACGGCCTCTTCCACCTTGTCGGTGATCTCCGTCTCGATCTCTTTGGGCGTCGCGCCGTCCTGGCGCGTGACGACGCTCACGGTCGGGAAATCGATCTTTGGAAAACGATCCACTGGCAGCCTCGTGTAGCCGAGAATGCCGACGACGACAAAGACCAGGATGATGACGCTGGCGAGAACGGGACGCCGGACGGAAATGGCTGCCAACCACTGCATGAAGGTCGAATCGGTTGAGGTTAGGCTTCGGGTTTGAAGGAGGCACCGTCCGCCGCGTCGGGCCCGGGCGAGAGCAGCAGCCGGTCACCGGCGGCGACACCGCGAACGATCTCCATCTGTCCGTCACGCTCTTCTCCCACCTCCACCAAGCGCTCCGACAGCGTTCCGTCTTGATCCGCCACAAACACCCGCCTGCGGCTGCCCTCAATGCGCACCGCCGCCACCGGCACAACCACCGCCTTTTCCTCCCGCAACTCAATGCGCGCATCGCAAAAGAAGCCGGGACGCAGGCTGCCGTCGGCATTTTCCACCTCAGCCTCCACCACCAAATCGCGCGCCGCCTCGCGCAGGGCCGCGCCGAGAAACTTCACCGTCCCCGTGAAGCTGCGGTCCGGATAGGCCGCGGTCGAAAACTCCACCCGCTGGCCCTCCGTCAGTTTGCCGACCTCCGTCTCGGGCACATTCATCACCAGCCGCAGCGTGGTCAGATCCACCACGCGCGCCACGGGTGAGTCCGATCGCACATACTCTCCGGGCTCGACCAAACGCTCGGCCACGACTCCGGCAAAGGGAGCCTTGATGACGGCGTCTTCCAGCGTCTTGCGCGCCATGTCACAGCGCGCCACCGCCGCCGCCACCTCCGCTTCCCTCGCCGTCGCATCCGTCAGCAAGCGCTGAAAATCGGCGTCGGCAATCGCCTTCTTCGCCGCGAGGGGTGCGTTGCGTTCCTGCTCGTTTTTCGCCAGCTTGAGTCGGCTCTTCGCCAGTTCCAATGAAGCTTCCGCCTCGGCCAAGACCAGTTTGGCCTGCCGCTCATCGAGCTTCACCAGCACATCCCCCGCCTTCACCGCATCTCCCCGCTCCACCGGTGCCTCCACCACCTTGCCCATCGCATCCGCCGCGACCACCGCATCATGCTGACCGGCAAGCTGACCCGTGACCCGCAGGAAACGCGGCACCTTTTGCTCGGTGGCCTGAACCGTTTTCCCCGTGACCACCGGCCGTTCCGCCTTGGGTTCGATCGCAGGCACGGCGTCTTCAGCCACGGGTTTTTCGCCGCAGGCACTCAAACCCGCGACGGCAAAAAGGAGGCAAATCCGATGAATCATTTCAAGAGTGTTTGGATGTTTTGGACGGACGGTTGGAGGCGGCTCCCGAGATGCCGCCGAGCGCCAGCGTGGTGATGCTGTCGGCCAGTTTGGCAATGCCTGTCTCCGAGTCGGGGACCGCAAAACCCAGCCGCTTGATGACCTGCGCACCCTGCTCGTAGTGGACGCACATGCCGATCAGATGATGGGCAAACATCTCCACCTGCCCGGAGGAGAGTTTTCCCCGACCCACCGCGGCCACCACGCGTTTCAGTTCACCAAAAATGGGATCGATCACCCGCTTCACCAGTTCGTTCAGCACGGGCGAGGGCTGCCGCATTTCATGCGCCATCAGGCGACCCAACACGGGATGGGAGGGACGTTTTACCAGCACAAAACGCAGGCAAAAATCGACCCACTGCCGCAGAGTCTCGCGGGCATCCGCGCCTTCCGCCAAAGTCGGCGGCGCTTCCAGGGTCAGCACCTGTTGATGCGCCGCCAGCAGCAGCTCGCGATACAGGCCCTCCTTGCTGCCGAAGTAATAATTGATCGAGGCCAGATTCACCCGCGCGCGGCGGCTGATCTCCCGCACGCTGCCCGCCGCAAAACCCGCCTTGCCAAACACCACGCCCGCCGCCGCCAGGATGCGCTCCTTGCGCGCCTCCGGATCGCGCTCGCGGGAGACAGGCTGGGCGGGGGATTTCACGGGAAAATAAAACGGGTGTTTATAAACGAGCGTTTCATTAGACGCGGGAAAGGCCATGTCAAAGGCTCATTTCCAGGCGCACGAAGGCAACCCGTAGCTCGATCTCTCCAGAGTCGAGCCGTTGTGCGCCGCAGCTCACACAGCCGCATGCCACACACAGAAGCCCGACTCTGGAGAGTCAGGCTACGCGGCTTCGGCGCTCACTCTCCTTTTAACCTTGTGCCTTCTTCGATCTGATCGCTGGGATACACGATGACGCGGTCTTCCGCGTTCAGCCCGTCGAGAATCTCCGCTTCCAGGTCGTTGCGGTGGCCGATCTGGACGCTGCGCAGGTGGGCGGTGCCGTTTTCTGCGACGAAGACCGACCACTGGCCGGCCTCGCGAAACAGCGCGCCGGCGGGGGCCTTCAAAACGTCGTCGCTATGCCAAATGACGAGCCGCGCCTCGATGCGGTAGCCGTCGCCGAGGGCTTCGCGCTTTTCGGCGGGACCGGTGAAGTCGGCGATGACGTTGACGCGCTGCTCTTCGATGCCGAGCGCGGAGATCTTGGTGAAGGCGGAGGGCTCCACCATGCGCACCCGCGCCTCCAAATCGTGGTCGCCGCCCCAGTGCTCGACGATCACCGGCGTGCCGGGATGCACCTTGACGGCGTCGGTGGACAGCACATCGACTTCGATTTCGATGTTGGCCGGATCGGCGACTTCAAGCAGGCGCGTGCCGGCGGCGACGATGGTGGAGCTTTCTTCAAAGACGCGGAAGACGCGCCCGGTGATCGGTGCGCGAATTTCCAGGCGTGGCCCTTGGTCGGCGTCGCCGGGAGCCTTGGGTTTGGAAAACAACAGGGCGGCGCGGGCCAGCTCCAGTTCGAACTGCGCCACCTTGGCCGCGAACTCGGCGGCGTGGAGGTCTTCGGTTGCGGCGCGTTCCTTTTGCACCGCCGTGTCGTATTCGACGCGCGCGGCTCCGCCGAGCGGCACCAAGTCCTCGAGGCGGTTCAGCTCCTTGGTGGTCAGATCGACCATTGACTGGGCGCGCTCCACCACGGGCTCCGCCTGTTTGGCGGCGGCTTCGGCGGCCTTCACCCGGGCCTCTGCCTGAGCCAGGGCGCGCGGATTGAGCAGCTCGGGATCGGTGGGTTCGAGCACCGCCATCAGCGTCTCACCGGCGGTGACGGGATCGCCGGGTTTGAGGGCGATGCGTTGCAGGCGTCCGGCGAGCGGGGAGGAAATCACAAAGCGATCCTTCACCCGCGTCCGGCCCTCATGCTGAATGGTGACCTGCAAGGGACCGCGTGTGACGCTGGCCAGATCGACGGCCACTGGCTGCGGGCGGAACGCCTGAAACAAACCGAGGGCGATGAGAGCCAGGACAAGGGCCCAGATGAGCGGGCGGAGGAGTCGTTTCATGAGGTCAGGGAATCAATCACGGGCTTTGAGTACGGCGATCAGGTCGAGTTCATCCAGCTTACGCCGAACCCAGAGACTGGAAAGAAGCGATGCCACACCAATGACGCACAACGCGAAGGCATAGGTGGCGGGATAAATCACCAGCGGGAAGCGCTGGCTCTCGGTGGCCAGTCCCGCGACGGTCATCGCGGCAAACCCGTAACCGATCAACAAACCGAGCGGCAGCGCCAGGGCCAGCAGCGTGCCGATTTCGCCGAGGAACAGGCGCGACACCTCCTGCCGCGAGTAACCGAGCACCCGCAGCGTGGCGAAGTCGCGGCTGCGCTCGGACGCAGCGATGCGGGCGCTGTTATAGACCACGCCAAAGGCGATGATGCAGGCGAAGGCGACGATGAAGACCTTCATGCGCAGGAGGTTCTCGGCCATGGTGTCGCGAAAGCTTTGCACGATGGCGTTTTTGGAAGTGATGGCGGCAATCAGCGGCGTGTCTTTGACGCGCTGGTAGAGGCGGCCGAGATCCTTTTCATCCACGGAGAGATGCGCGCCGGAAAGGGTCGGTCCCTCGGCCAGCAGGTCCCACAGTCCCTCCATCCGCATGTAGGCGGCACTGCCGGAAAAGTCATCGACCAGGCCGCGCACGATGAGATCCGCGTGACGGCGTTTTCCTTCCAGCACCTCGACGCGCACCGTGTCTCCGGGCACCACCTGAAGCTGCTCCGCCAGCGTCGCGGAAAGATGCACGCCGTCGCGGCGCAGCGGCACCGGTTGCATCTGCATGTCGAGCACCGGGTAGATGCGGCGTTCTTCGCCGTAGCCCATCAGACTGACTTTGCGATGATGGTGTCCCGAGCGCATGCGCACGGCAGCGGCGCGAAACAGTTCGGCGCGTTGTACGCCGGGCAGGCTGCGCACTTCATCGACGGCGCTGAGGTCGGCGGGCTCGGCAAAAGTGACGGTGAAATCTTGCCTCTGCGCGCGTTGGAATTGCGACTCCATCACGTAGCGGATCATGTCTTCGGAAAAAGTCCCGAGCACCAAAACCGCCACCGCCATGCTGATGCCGAGCACGCCCAGCGCGGTGCGCAGTGGCCGGGCAAACAGGCTGCGGAAGGACATCTTGCTGCTGTTCGCCATGCGGCGCATCAAACCGAACCGCTCCAGCCAGGTGACGCGCGCGGTCGGCGGTGTCTCCGGTCGCATCGCCTCGGCGGGCGGCAGGGACGCGGCGTGGCGCACCGATTTGAAAACGCCCAGGCCGCTCGCCCCGAGCGTGACCAGCAGCGCCAGCGCGACTTGCCACCACTCCACCTGAAACTCGATCTGCGGGAAGTTGAAGAACTTGGCGTACATCACCGCCATGCCGCGCCCGATGCGTGCGCCCACGCCGATGCCCAGCAGCGCGCCGCCCAGGGCCACGATGCCCGCCATCTTCGCGTAGTGCCAGCCGACCTCGCGGCCGTTGTAGCCAAAGGCCTTGATCATCGCGATTTGCTCGCGCTGCGTGCTGATCAGTCGCGCCAGCACCACGTTGAGCAGGTAGGCGGCGACGGCGAGGAAGATCGCGGTGGGCACCGTGGCCATCGACTGAAGCTGCTTCATTTCATCGCTGATCATGCGGTGTGAAATCTGGTCATCGCGATCATGGCTGCCGCTGCCACCGTAGGGCTCAATAATGAGATCGACGCGGCGCAGCACCTCGGCCATCGGCGCGCCGCGGGCCAGGCGCAGCGACAGGCTGTTGAACGACGCCTCCAGGTCGCACAACTCGGAGAGCTGGCGGTCGTTCATCCACATCACGCCGAAGCGCTTGTTGTCCGGCAGCAGTTCACCCGGACGCACTTCGTAAATGTACTCCGGCGACATGCCGAGACCCACGACTTGCAGGCCGACGCGGTTGCCGTTCACCACGGCGCGAAAGCTGTCGCCGGGCTGCAGGTGGTGCGCTTTGGCGAAGGACTCACTGACGATCACCTCGCCGGTGCGGTCGGGATCGATCCAGCGGCCGCGCCGCAGATAGACGGCGTTCAGCTCGCGTCCCGGTCGCTCGGGAATCGAAATGATCCTGCCCGAAGCGGGCTCGGCCATGTCGGGCATGTCGAGCGTGACCTCCATCTCCACCCGCGTTTGCACGCGCAGCACGCCGGGGATTTCCGCCAACCGCTCCGCCAGCAGATCGGGCGCGCGTTTGAGCCGGGCAAAGACGTCGCCAAAGCGCTGCGAGTTGTAGTAGCCGGACCGCGTCGTTTGCAGTGAGGTCAGCGTGCTCAGCGCCATCACGAAGGCGGCCACCCCGCAGGCGATCACCAGGGCGATCGCGATGAACTGGCCCTTCATCGACCCGAGGTCGCGCGCCAGTTTGCGGTCGAGCATGCTCATAAGGCGGTCACCATTTGAGATCGGCGGCGGGAAGCTTGGCGGCGTTGGACACGACCTCGATGATCCGCCCGTCGCGCAGATGAAAAACGCGGTCGGCCATGCCGGCGATGGCGGCGTTGTGGGTGATGACGGCGGTGGTGGTGCCGAGTTCGCGGTTCACCCGCTCGATGGCCTCCAGCACAAGGATGCCGGTGCCCACGTCGAGCGCGCCGGTGGGTTCGTCGCAAAGCAGCACGTCCGGCTGCTTGGCGATGGCGCGGGCAATGGCCACGCGCTGCTGCTCGCCACCGGACAGGTGCGAGGGAAAGTGCGCGGTGCGTTGCCCCATGCCGACGAGGCCGAGGGCATCGTCCGGAGCCATCGGGTTGGCGGCGATCTCGGTGATGAGCGCCACGTTTTCGCGCGCCGTCAGGCTCGGCACCAGGTTGTAAAATTGAAACACGAAACCCACATGCTCGCGCCGGTAGCGGGTCAGTTCGGCGTCGTCGTAGGCCGTGAGGTCATGGTCGCGGTAACGCACCGTCCCCGAGGTCGGAACGTCGAGCCCGCCGAGAATGTTCAGCAGCGTCGATTTGCCACTGCCGGAAGGACCCAACAGCACCACGAACTCCCCGGCCCGCAGTTCCAGGTCCACGTCCCGCAGCGCATGCACCTCCGTGTCCCCCATCGGGTACACCTTGCACACGCGCTCCGCGCGAAACACAGCGGTCGGGTCGGAGGTGTCCGGCATGGTTTAATAAACCGCGAATCATTGAAGACGAAAGCGGGGAATGCGATTTGGAGGGCAGACCTCCGTGCCTGCCGACTTTGTCATCGCACCTCGACCAACCGATCACCGATTGTGATAAGATGGGTGATTTGTGGAAGAAGAGGCTCGAACCAATTCAGCAAAGCACGACGGCTGCTGTTCCCAATCCTCAGCCGCCGCGTATTCCAAGCAGGCAGCAATGTCTTCCGGTTCCAGATACGGAAAATCTTCGAGGATTTCGTTCTCGGGAACCTTGGCCGCCAACAAATCCAGCACATCCTTCACACGAATCCGCATGCCACGAATGCACGGCCTGCCACCGCATTGATCTGGATTGAATGTGATTCGATCGTTCATGTCGCCATGGTAACGCTGTTTGCGCATTGCGCAATCCGGTTGGGTAGGGTGGGCGTCCCGCCTGCCGGTGGAGGCATCTTGCCGCCGCCTTCCCTCATCAACAGACGGCGTCCCGCCGTTTCACTTGGTGGTTCGTTGGGCGGGACGCCCAACGAGGCAGGCAGGATGCCCGCCCTACCCTTCCTCCAGGTGCACCACCACGGTGCTGCCTTCGTGGGTGAGCACGCCGGGGGGAGGGTGGACGTTGCCGAATCCCGCAGGCCGACTTCGGCGCATGTCACAGGGTGATGCGCCTCAGCCGCCGCGTGGATCCAGGTTGAATGTGATTCGTTGATTCATATAGCAAGAGAATTCCTGATTGAACAATGCGCAGATCGGTTGGAGACATCGCGGATTTCTGGACTGCCAGAGACGGGAGGTGGTCGCGAGGCCACCCGTAGCTCGATCTCTCCAGAGTCGAGCGGTGGTGGGTCG
>JAGRPD010000642.1 GCA_020439875.1 Verrucomicrobiales bacterium | reverse complement strand
CAGCATTGACTCCGACGGCAATGACGCTTTCGAGAAAACCATCATCAACCCCCGGGGCGTCATATTGCAGCTTGTCCATCATGGTCTCGTTGGTCTCCAATCCATGCAACAATAACGCCCGCATCGTGCCCGCAACGCCTTGGGCCGCCCCCGTCTGCTTCCACCAGCGAATCATTCTCCCCATCAACACCGGATCACATGCTCCGACAGCTTGAAAAGTATCGAGGGTCTTTGCATTGACATCATCTGTCGGCTGGCTGGGCAAACACTGGATGAGTTTCTGCTTCGACTCAGACCCCAGTTGATCGTGCTCGATTTGATACCCCTGTATGATGGCTCTCACAGCATCATGCCAGGCTTCCGTGTTTTCGCCTTCGATCCTTCTCCCGTCCTTACGCTCTTTGCAGCCACAGAGCCATTCACCGAGAACGATGTGATGGAAGCGGTGAAAAAACTCCTTCACTTGATGATAGTGATGTCCGCTGAGAATGGGGAGCTTCGCCCAGCGAATGGTGAATGCGGCACGTCTGGCATCCACATCGTCTCTGATCTCAGCAAGGTTGCTGCTCCATGATTCTCCGTCTCCATTCTTAGGCACTCGCCACCAAGTCGCCAGCCTCACGCCAGCATAAGCCAACACCAGGTAATCGCAGGGCTGGCTTGGAAATGGAGCGAACATCGCCTTGTCATCTGCAAAGACCAAACGCTGTCCGGCAGCCTCAGACGTGGCCCGCTCATGAATAGAGCCGTAAAAAAGCGCGTGTTCGTCTCCCATTTCCGGCGTTCCCCACGCATCAAACGTGTAGTCCTTGCCAATGAACGGATTCACATCGCCACGCATTTGAAATAAGCCTCTATCAGCGACCTCACCAACCAGAACGGTTGGCTTCTCCTCTTGATTGAATTGGCCCAATCGGATGCTCAAGCTCTGACCATAACCACCAAGATCGTGCAAAGACTGCGGGGATCCTTCGCGAAGCTCTGAAACAAAGCGATCCCCCTCAAACAAACCCCATCTCAAGCCGCGTTTCAGTTGCTCATCAGTGGGAGATTTCGGGAATATGGTGTATCTCCCCCGCTTGAGTTGCTCATTGTTTCGAGTGGTAAAGAATTCGCCAAAAGTCGCTTTACCACAAGATTGCTCAAGTATGCCAGGAATCACTACATGACATTCGACTTTAGTACGAAATGCATGATCTCCTCGTTCTATTGCGAGATTCAAAATGAGCTTTTGCGCAAGCAACGCCTCGAATTTTGGCACTTTGATTGACGCTGGCATTCGCCCATTTTCCAATGCTTCAACCGCATTTCCAAGTAATTCGCTCCAGTTCTGTCCATTTCCTTCGAAGCAAGGATCATCAGCTACATGTAGTTGAAACGATCTCCAGCTTGCTGTCTTGAGCGTAGCCTGCTCCAATCCAGTAATCTCTAGTTTGAGAGCCTTGACATCTGGGTTGAATGCCTGCTCTTTACTCACAGTAGCTAGGTTACAACGCAGCTGCTCACTGAAGGAGAGCGTCCACGCAGGACTTGACGATTGTGACAAATTCGACCACAACTCCGCTCCGTCCTCGAACAAGACCCGAAGCTGCTGGCCAGCCTCAAAACGGAGGCGCTGAAGCTTATACCCCATGCCTTCAAAGCGATGCCACTCCGCAGGTTGAGGCAAAAGGTTTAAGCCCGCACGGACAAGAACGAAATACACTCCGTTGATGCGCGGGCCTCGTTTCACGAAGCCATCGTCGAGATAACCACGCTCACTGAATGCCAGGATGTCAGCATCCGGGTCAAACAGGTGAATTTCCTGTGCGGCTACTTCGCGGCCCTGTTGATCCGTGATGGAGGCGCTGACCTGGCTTTCCTTCAACTTCGCGAGTGGGAACTCAAAAGTATGGGCGAGATTCGAGAAGGAACCGTCTGCTTGTTTGCGGAGGAAGACCTCTTGCGCCGCCGACTCCCCACACCTGAGCCGCACACAAAAACTGGCACCTTTCAGATCCCACTCGGCCAAACCAGCAAGCTCAATCTGCCACTGAGCATCTGCCAAATGGCCGCCCACCACCAAACGAGGCTCAGACAAGAAACTGCGCGGTGCCTCGCCTGCTTCACCAGAACTCGAACGGTAGGATGCTGGCGACAAGTGGGGCTTCTTCTTGGCGGCAACCAGCAGTTCATCCGCCCAATCCGGCAGCACCCAAGGACTCCCGCTGACGATCCTCCGCGTGACTGCCTCCGCCGCATTGCCACGCCGATACGACAACAGTGCTTCCCACAACTTTTTGAATGACTCGCTCTTGATTTCAGCGTCATCGAGCAACCGCCCAATCGTGTTTGGCTGATTGTAGCCCATCAGCCATTCTGGCAGCATCTTGGCAAAGCCTCGCTGAGTGAATCCAAACTGGAGATAGATTGAGCCGAACCATTCTTGAGTCCCGTCCTGCCCGAAGATGTGCCGAAGGCGGAAGTATCGGCAGGTTCTTTCGATCAGCGTTTTGACCTCTGCGCGAGGCTGCCCGTTGCCGTGAAACAGGATGTCCGCGACGTGCACAGAGAGATTCAGCCCTGATCGAACAGCCGGCCAAATCTGTCCCTCCGTGGCTTCTCGTCGGGCCGCATAGATGATCGCCAGTAGCAGTCTCAAGCCAAACTCGTGGTCGCACCGCTGCAACACTTCCCTCGCCTGATCAGCACGCGCTTGCTGGAGTTCTCCCAAGCAATGCCGACAACAAGCGTCATCGGCCACTTCACAAAGTGAGATTGCCTGATGCCTTTGCAGAAGCTCGGTGACAATCTGGCCGGCAGACATTGCGGATGTTGGGATGGTGTGTGCTGTTGTTTACAAACCTACGATGGCAAAACCGGATTCACCACCAGCACGCCATCGTAGTCCTGGCCATCATTGGGGTCGTCGGTGAGCAGTTGCTGGCAGCGGGCGGCTTTGGCTGATGGTTTGTGATCGGACATGACTACGATTCGAGGAAAGGACTCCACACCTTCTCAAACCCAAAGCCCTCGAAGTGCTTGGCGGTGGCGGTGGCGAAGTGGGTGACTCCGTGGTGGCGGAGGGTGAGGGCGAGGCGGGCGTCGATGATGTGGCGGAAGCCTGTGGTGGCCTTTGAGGCCCAGTTCCACAGCGGTTTGCCGACCTCGGGTTCGTAGTCGCCGAACTCCCAACTGGGGTTAGTGCGGAGGGCGTCACAGAAGGCGGTGGCTTCTTTGGCGGACTTGGGTTTTTTGAAGACGGCGGGATTGCGAAGCTGCATGTAAAGCTCCACCAACAGGAGGCCGCAGAGCAGGAATCGCTCGCCGCCGATCTCCTCCTCGAAAAAGCGTCTGGCGGCTTCGTGATGCGGCGAATCAGGATTGGCCGCGTAGAGGAAGAGGTTGGTATCTGCGGAGAGGATCATGACGCGCTGCGCTCCAGGATAGCATCTACTTCAGGTCGAAGGCTGGCAGGATCGGTGAGGAAATCGCCGCCGCAGTCGAGGATGGGAAAGCGCCAGACCTTTTTGGGTGCTGGCTCCTCCGGGAAGCGGGTGACGAAGTGCTCCGCGGCCTTGCGCATGACCTCCGAGAGCGACCAATCCTGCCGCTCGGCGATCTCTTTGAGCCGCTGGTAGTGCGGCTCCGGGAATTGAATCTGCGTGCGTGTCATGATGTTTTTTATACATCATGTAAGGATAGCTGTCAATTTGGCGGCCTGTTTCACCCAAGCACCGTAGGCGGGGGAGGCAGGAAAGCATCGTAGGAGAAGGAGGCGAACACGAAGGCAGGGCTGGCACCGTATTTGCGCGACGACCTTGACGGGAGGACAATCCTTGATCACCGAACCTCAAATCATGATCTCTGATTGCGAGGCGTGTTTGACGCGTTCATGAACGGTCATGCGTTTTGGACTCAACCTCATTGCCCTGGCGCTCCTGTGCGGTCAATCAATCGCTCAGGACGTCGTCGTTTGCGGCGGCACGCCGGGTGGGATCGCTTCGGCGATTGCGGCGGCGCGCATGGGGAGCGAGGTCACGCTGGTTGAGT
>JAGRPD010000641.1 GCA_020439875.1 Verrucomicrobiales bacterium | reverse complement strand
AGATCCGAGAGCGACGACTGCGTGCCCTCAATCTGGGAGGACAGCACTGCCTCCTGCCTGACGTAGGTGTAAAGGAACAGCTCTGGATTGGGCAGGATCAAGGAAATGCCATCCAGTCGGCCAATTGCCGTCGATGCGGCGTCAAGCAGTATGCCGAGTTCGCCGTCCAACTCCAGGGGTGGCACGGGTGGCAACGGGTGCGGAATGTAAGCGCGCGCCGTTTCACCAACGGTCGAAATCGAGAGGTAGTGGCCGGTCAATCCCCGCTTCATGTTCAAAGAATGAACGAAATTTGGTAAATTCGTTAATTTGATGGATAAGGTGTTTCATCCGCATTCATTTGTCGAGGAGATTAAACGAAATTGCCGTTTTTCGTTCATTTGGGGAGGTCGAATGAAAACCCACGTTCATTCCCAGAATGAACTCGATCTTACGCCTCCTCAGTTTCATCGCTCTCCTCACCAGCGCCCTCCACGCGGCTTCTCCGCCCAATTTCGTCGTCATTTTCATCGACGACATGGGTTACGGCGACATCGGTCCGTTTGGCTCGAAGATCAACCGCACGCCGAACCTCGACCGCATGGCGGAAGAGGGCCGCACGCTGACCTCGTTTTACGTCGCCGCTCCGGTCTGCACGCCCTCGCGCGCCGCGCTCATGACCGGCTGCTACCCGCGTCGGGTCGGGCTCGGCCAGGGATCGGGCCATGTGGTGTTGTTTCCGGGCGACGCGCACGCTTTGAACCCCGATGAAATCACCGTGGCCGAGGTGCTGAAGGGCGCGGGTTATGCCACCGGTTGCTTCGGCAAATGGCACCTCGGAGACCAACCCGGTTTCCTGCCCACCGACCAGGGTTTTGACCGCTACTTCGGCATCCCGTATTCCAACGACATGTGGCCCGGTCACACCGGCTGGAGTTTTCCGCGCCTGCCCATCCTGGAGGGTCGCGAGGTCGTGGACGAAGTCAAAACGATGGACGATCAGGGCACGCTCTGCCGACGCTTCACCGACGCGGCCACCGCCTTCATCCGCGAGCATCGCGACGAGCCCTTCTTCGTTTATCTGCCACACGCCTACGTGCATCATCCGCGGCAGGCCGCGCCCGCTTTCATGGAGGCCGCGAAGGGCGACGTCACCCAGGCCCAAATCGAAGAAGTGGACTGGAGTGTGGGCCAGGTGCTCGACACCCTGCGCGAGCTCGGTCTGGCGGAAAACACGCTCGTCCTTTTCACCTCTGACAACGGAGGCACCAAGGGCAACGTCAACGCCCCCCTGCGCGGCGGCAAGGGCAGCGCCTTCGAAGGCGGCCTGCGGGAACCCACCGTCGTCTGGTGGCCCGGCACCATTCCCGCCGGCAGCCGCAGTGATGAAATCCTCACCTCCATGGACGTCATGCCCACCTTTGCCCACCTCGCCGGTGCGGAAGCTCCGACGGACCGCATCCTCGACGGCCAAGACATCGCCCCCGTGCTGCTCGGAAAAGCTGGAGCCAAATCGCCTCACGACGCCTTTTTCTACCACCAGGGCAACACCCTGCGCGCCGTACGCTCCGGCCCGTGGAAACTCTTCGTCACCGGCGAGCTTTACCACCTCGACTCCGACATTGGCGAATCGAAGAATGTGGCGGGCGAGCATCCCGACATCGTCGCGCGTTTGAAGCAAAAGCTCACCGAATTCGAGGCCGAGATCACCACCCACTCGCGCCCGGTCGGCAAGACCCACGCCACCCGCACCCTGCTCCCCCGCCCCGGAGTGGAAGGAGACGAAGGCTACCGCCCCACCCTGGAACTAGGAGCTAACAAGCCGAAGAAAAAAAAGGCCGGACCCGCGCCGCAAAAGTAGCCTGGTCTCTCCAGAGCCGGG
>JAGRPD010000640.1 GCA_020439875.1 Verrucomicrobiales bacterium | reverse complement strand
GCCGTATTGGCTGACGGCGGTGTTGAGCCACTCCAGCTTGTTGGTGGCGAGAGCGGTCTTGGAGCCCTCGGTGACGCCGCTGTATTGAGTCACGGCGATGCCAGCCAGCACGCCCATGATGGCAATGGCGGTGACGAGTTCGGTGAGGGAGTAGCCGATCCGGCGGCGGCTATTGGGAGGGGAGGAGGCCATCACAGTTCGGAGAGGAGGCTGCGGGTTTTAGTACGGGATGATGCCCGAGGGGCCCACCAGTCCGACCTTTGTCATGGAGAGCACAGAGGCTGGGAACTGCACGTTGTAGCCGCCGGGCAAAAAGCGGGTCAGCGTGGTCTCGGAAAAACTCAGGTAGGGTCGCAGCAGCTGATACTTCGATTCATTGCTGGCTCCCGTGCCGATCCAGAGCGTCTCCGCCGTGCCGCGCCCGCGCACCTGGATGAAACTGGACTGAGCGAGGTTGAGCGATTCGGCCCGAGAGATGGCGAGGTTTCTCTCCGCATCGGATCGCATGCGAGTGACCGATGGGATGGCGAGAAAGGCGATCACGCCCATGATGGCGACGGCGGCCAGCATTTCGACGAGGGAAAAGCCGAAACCGCTGCGGCGGCGATGGGGCTGAGGGTGGGAGGCGAGGTGCATGACGGCTTCAGAGGCGAGGGGGGTACTAGGGGAGGTCGTTGAGCAGGACCTTGGGAAACTCTCCGCTGTTCCAAGTCGGCAGCGTGAGGAATTGCTTAGCCTGCTCGAGGGCGAGAGACTCGATGCGGTCGGAGTTGTCGGTGTGGGAGAGGAACTCCTCCGTGGAAATGTCATCGAGGTAGCTGGTGGAGCCAGGTTGATCGGTCACAAAGAGCTGCAGCCGTGCCTTGCTGGTGGATGTCCCATTGTAGGTGGCGCGGATTTGCTCGACGCTGATCACCTGGCCGGTGCTGGGATCTCTCATCTGCGACATGATCCAGCCGTTGAGTGCACTTTGCAGGGCGGCCTGCTGCTGGCGGGCGAGGATGCGATTGGCGTCGCGCGAGGCGTTGGAGACCGCCACCACCACGATGGAAGACATCAGACCGATGATCGCGATCGTAAAGATGGCCTCGACAAAACTGAAGGCACCGTTTCGCGAGCGGGGTGGAGGAACGAACTTCATTGGAGGACGAAGGAAGAGGGGGCGAAAGGGGCTTGAGAGGAGCGGCTACATTGCAGCCATAAATACTGAAGTAACTATAATAAAAACCGCCGAGAGGTCAATTCGGTTTATTATATTCATAAATAGAATAAAAATAAGCGAGTCAGAGAGGCTGGCCTGCGTCCCTTCTGGGCAGAAAAAACCCCTGGGAGTGATCTCCCAGGGGAAAAACCAAAGAATCCTGTGAAATGCGGCCCGATGGACCGCCCGTCTTTACTGACCGTTGGAATCGTAACCGACGATCTTATTCGTTCCATCCCAGGTCAGCTTGGCCAGAGCGGCAGCTTCCTGAGTGTCGTCGATATCACCCACGGTGAAGACGCGGCCATTGAAGGGGCCGTCGGTAGGGGTGAGGTTGGTGCCGCCATCGGCTGCGCCCTCGGCGATGTTGATCAGTTCAGCCGCTGTCCAGGTCGAGGTATCGACGCCCGCAGCGATGGCCGAGTTCAGCACGGAAGCGACGGACTGAGCGTTGCGCTGGGCGGTCGCAGCCTTTGCACTGTCGTTGATCGCCCCGATGTTGGGGATGGCGATGGCGGCGATGATGCCAATGATGGCGATGACGACAAGCATTTCAACGAGGGAGAAGCCTGCCTTGGTGGACCGATTAAGTTGCACGTTTTTCATTGAGTTGGAGGATGAACTGTTAGAGTTTTCGCGGGAGAGACGTTGGTCGGGATGGAATATCCACGTGAACGTTAGGACTATAATTTCGATAATTACCATAGTCAAACGCCATCAATAGCAAAATGCATATTTTTTGGATTGCCGTTCTCAGCGCTTCCGGCGTCGCTGGCTTGTCTGCGTCGCTGGGCGCGGTCGAACCCCCCAGTGGCTTCGATGGCGATGGTTTTTTCACCTCGCAGATCCAGCCAATCCTGCAACGCAGCTGCTTGAAGTGCCATTCCAGCGACGACGATCCCGAGGGTGGCTTGGCGCTGGATTTCCGCACAGGTTGGATCAATGGCGGTGAGCAAGGGCCCGCTGTGGTGCCGGGAGATTTGAAAAACAGCCCGTTGATTCAGGCTATCCGATGGCTGGATGAAGACACGGCCATGCC
>JAGRPD010000639.1 GCA_020439875.1 Verrucomicrobiales bacterium | reverse complement strand
GACGATGTCGTCGGCGGTGCCGGAGTTGTTGTAGTAGGAGACCGTCCAGGCGAAGTCCTCCCCGGCGGAGACGACACTGGGGCCGGTCTTTTGCACGAGGATGGCGGGTAGATCCTTGATGGTGGTGACGACCTCGTTGCCGATGGCTTGGAGCAGCTCGTCGGAGAACACGCCAGCGGTATTGAAGATGACATTGCCGGAGGGCGAACCTGCGCTGCCGGAGCCGGGGCCATCGAGGTCGTTTTTCACTCTGAAGCCAACTTCATGGACCATGCCAACGGGATAAAGCGGCGGTGAAGCGGTGGGATCATCCATGTTCCAGGCGACCCAGCGGGTTTGGTCGCCAAAGGGGCTGGTCCAGACATCGTCGGAGGGATCGCCGGGTGTGCCGCCGTCATTGAGGATGCCAGGGGAAAACTTCGCGGCAATGATGCTGGCATCGATGGGTTGGGCGGCGCTGAGGAAATTGGGCGGTAGGTCGTCATCGGAGGAAAACCACACCGTTTCCCCTTGCGGACCGGACGCCTCGGTGAAGACCATTTCCTCAGGTATGCGATCAACCACCCAGGTGCCATGGGAGGGTGCCTTGCCCGTGTTGTAAAGATTCAGCGTGTAGTCGAGGTAACCGCCGGAGGGGATGAGGTCGAGCACGTCGTTCTTGAAGACGCGCAGCATGGGGCGCATTTCGGCGATCGCGCTGGCCTGATCGAAGGCGGGCGGCGGTGGGCAATTCGCACCGGTGGAGGTGACGCGAGACGTGAAACTGAGTTGGGTGCCGAAGTCGATGCCGATCGGGGCATGAACGGTGAGGGTGACCGGTACGCTGGCACCGGGCGCGAGGTTGCCGAGGCTGAGCGTGACGGAGCCCGTGCCAGGATTAAAGTTGGTGATGTTGCTGGGGCTGACGCTGACAAAGGAAAGGAATTGGCTGGAACCATTTACCGGAGCTTGCGGCCAGGTGATTTTCGCCTCGACATTCGGAGCCATCGCCTTGCCCGTATTCGTGACCGTGGCGGTGTAGGTGAGATTTTGGGAATTGGTGATGAGGTTGGGAGAGACACTGCCCTTTTGCAGGAACTCAAGCACGGGCTTGTCGATGCCCACAAGAGTCGGTTCGTCGTCGTGAGCCGAGAGCGATGCGGGCTGGATGGCACCACCATTGAGCGGCGTGTAGCCAAAGCAGCGGAACAAGCCGCGATTGGTGAGAAGCTGATCGACGCAGGGATCGGGGTCGAGCATCGTGGCGGAGACATCGACATCAAAGAAGACGCGCACGGTCTGTGGTGCACCGGCGACCCAACCAGCGGAGGTGTTGTCAAAGAAGGTCGAGTTCACCGCCGGGATGTAATAGGCCACCCATTTTACCAGCGTGGGATCCGCAGGCGGGCTGGCGGCGTAGTCGGTCCAGTTCGTGTTGCCGACGGGATCGAGATCGGAGGGGGCCTGAGTGATGTCGATATCCGGCGGCGTGTCCCAGTCAGCCGTGTCGGTCGTGGAGTAGAAAATCCTGGCGTTGGCCTGCAGCCAGGGGTCCTCCATCCACGCGCTTTTGAAGGTGGTGTTGGCGGGGATTTTGTCGAGCATCACGATGTGGTTCATCGCGGAGAGACCGTTGTTGGTAACCCGCATGCCGTAGGGGAAGGTGCCGCCGGGTAGGACATAGGAGGTCCTGTCTTCATTGAAGCCAGCATTGATGGAAAACGTGCCGGCGAGGTTGTCGCCCTTGGCAAAGGAGCCACGCGGAGTTTCGTCGAGCGGCCATTTGACAATCAAGCTGTCCTTCAAAGGCGTGAGCGTGCGCAGGCTCGGGCGGGTGCGGGCGCTGTCCAGCCAGGCGATGTTTTCATACTGGCCGGGCGAGGCCAGCGGCGGGCTGCTCTGCAGCTTGATGCAGAAGCTGCCGGTGAAGGTCCCGCCGGGCGGCAGGGTGCCGGCGTTCCAAACCACGGCGGGGAACGACGCGCCACCGGTGGGCGGGGTGTAGGCGGCGACGTAGGTCCCGCCCGCGTTGATACTGCTCACGGGATTGCCCGCGCCGCCGTAGTTCGGGTCCATCTTTCCGACCAGATCGGTGAGGTCGTCATAGACCACGGTTTCATACATCGTCTCACGGCCCTCACCGAGGTAGGTGTTCTTGGCGGTGATGGTGAAGCAGTTGACAGTGTTTACCCTCGTGTAGTTGGCGTCGCCCAGCGCATAGATGCCCGTGCTGGCGCGTTTTTTGATCGTCGGGGCAGGCACGGAACGGATCACCGTGTTGGTTGTGCTGCTATCAACGGCAGCAGCGTTGGCGGCATCGGCGTGGGCCTGATTGCTGAGCGTGGTGCCGTCCAGCGTGCCGTTGAGGGTCTTGAGGGTGAAGGTCAGGGTGTCGGTGGTGCCTTCGGCCACGGTGCCCAGATCCCAATAGACGGAATTGGCGGGAATGCTGACGCCTTTGACCGTAATGGCGCTCGCGGTGTACTGACCGTTGGAAGTGGCCGAAACATAGACAGGATTGTCATTCTGCCCGAAGTTTTGCGGGTAAGTCACGGTTCCCTGCGCGGTGTTGGGCAGACGGTCCCAGACAACAAGATCCTTGGCCGCAACGAAGCTCGTTGAATAACGGATGCGATACTGGACGGACTGCCCAGCCTGGACTTGCGCAACCGCCATCTTGTCGATGAGGAGGTGGGAAATCGGGTTCCATTCGACGGTGGTGGCGGTGACGACGGGTGAAACGGTGCCGGCCGTGAGCGCGACGAGAATTTTGATCTCGGGATAAGTGGTCGGGCTGAGGCTGCTGAGGTTGATCGGCCCGGTGTAGGGGATGTTTTGGAACCCGGCGATGGGCGCGTCGCCATTGGCCGAGTCGAGCAGGCTGACCTGTACATCCGAAGCGGCGGACCAGGTGCCATCGAGCCGAATGCGTTTCCACCCATTGAAACTGGTGGGTTTGATCCGCACCGTCGTGAACGAGCCGCTGGGCTGACCGCTGATCAGCTTCACCACGCCGGAGGCACCATCGACGACCGTCTGCTGCACCACCGAGGTGCCAAGGCTGTCGTTGTAGGTGTCCAGCCAGGTGCCCGCATTGTTGTCAATCAGCGGTGCGGAAAAGACCTGACTGGAGAGCGTGAGGAGTCCGATCAGGAGGGCAAGCAAGAAGGATTTCATGGCAGCCAGAGGGCACGGTCTTTTCATTTGGAGGGT
>JAGRPD010000638.1 GCA_020439875.1 Verrucomicrobiales bacterium | reverse complement strand
CGCGACTTGCCCGATCTCGATGATGGCTGGCTCGGGGTGATTGTTGGCCTTAAAAAAAGATGCCAGGCATCAAAAAGCTTGACCGCGTCGCTTACCGGTTCCATTCTCCGCCATGAAAAACTCCCAATCGCCTGATATTGAGGAACAAATCGAGTCTGACCCGTTGGTGGGCGTGAATGCGAAAACGTCTTGGTATCCGGCGGCGCGGGGTGGGGCTTGGTCGGGAGGACGGAAGCGGATTCTGGGGCCGAAGGCGCTGGAATCGAACTACTACCATGTGATGTCTCGGACCTGCGGTGGGGAGATCTTCTTTGATGACACCGAGAAGGAGGCGCTTCGGCGGGTGATCTGGCGAGTGGCGGAGTTTTGCGGGGTGTCGGTGCTCACCTACTGCATTATGGGAAACCATTTTCATGTGCTGGTGTCGGTGCCACATCGGCAGTCTTGGATGCAGCGGTTTGAGGGGCCGGAGGGCGAGCGACGGTTGTTGGGTCACCTGCGCAGCCTCTACAGCAAGGCTTACATTGAGCAATTGGAGGCGGAGATCCGGGAGTGGCGGCGGCTGGGAATGGAATCGATGGTGGAGAAGAAACTGGAGAGTTTTCGGTCGCGGATGTGCGATCTGTCGCGGTTTGTAAAGGAGGTGAAGGAGCGGTTCAGCCGCTGGTACAACAAGCGGCATGAGCGGCGTGGGACCCTGTGGATGGACCGGTTTAAGAGCGTGTTGATTGAAGACGCAAGATCGCAAGATGCTAAATCCAAGAGTGAAGGGGGCAGGGTGGATGTGGTGCGGGCAATGGCGGCGTATATTGATTTGAATCCGGTGCGGGCGGGACTGGTGGCAGACTCGAAGGACTACCCTTGGTGTGGGTACGGAGAGGCGTGCTCCGGCAAACGGAAGGCACAAAGAGGGCTCTGTCGAATCGTGGGAAAACCGGTGGATGGATGGGAGATGTTGAAGGTCGGGAAGGTGTATTTCGACTTGCTGGTTGGAGTCGATGGCGAAACGGGAAAGAGAAGAGCTAGTGGCGCTTTGGCTGAAGCTTCAGGCGCTGAGAAGGAACGGTCGAAACGATTGACGATGCGTGAGTTGGTAAGGTTTCGCGTTCGGGCTTTCTCAGAGAGTATGGTTTTGGGATCGAAGGCATTCGTGGAAGACGTTTTTCAAGCGAATCGCTCACTTTTTGGTGCGAAGCGATCCGAAGGAGCGCGACGTCTAGCTGGAGTTGAGGCCCCGGTGTATGCAGCGAGACGGGTTCGTCAAAGGTTCGAGGCAGAGTCGTGAATCGGCACCGAGAAATAATGAAAAAGCTTATTTTGGGTCAGTCCGTTCGACAAACTGACAGGATGCCATCTCGTATTCGACGGAAAAGCGACTTCGTTCCGTCGATGGAGATTGCCAGCTCCATGGCCCTTTCAGAATTTGGAAAAGTTGACGTCTGTGGAACGAACTGACCTTGAAAATGGCTTCCTCCAGACCGTTTTGGCTGCGGCACAGAGAGGATTGCAATCACTCGCCGGTGTAAGGCAGGGCTTTGGGGATTTCGTCGGAGTTGGTGATGCCGAAGCGGATGGTTTGCTCGAGCGGGGCACTGCGGCCGGCTTCAATTTGATTGGGGGTGTCGAGCGCGTCTTGGTTGTTGATGATGTTGGGCTGGATGAAGATCAGCAGCTCATCTCGGGTCGTCGTCTTGTTGGTGGTGCCGAACAGGTGCTTGATAACCGGGATGCGGCGCAGGAAGATAGTGCCCTTCTCGCTCTTGCTTTCTCTCTCAGTAATGAGTCCGCCGAGGACGATGGTCTGTCCGTTTTTGACGGTGACGGTGGTGACGAGTTCCT
>JAGRPD010000637.1 GCA_020439875.1 Verrucomicrobiales bacterium | reverse complement strand
CTGTGGCGGGTGAGGAGATCGGCGGTGTAGCCTTCCTCCATCGCCAGCGTCTCACCGTCATACCAGTCCTCCTGTCCCGAGCGGCTGATGTGGGTGTGGTGATCACCGTCGCCACTGAGCAAGCCGCGAAACACGTCGAACCCCTGGCGGGTGGGAACCATGGGCGGCTTGTAGCCGAGGTGCCATTTGCCAAAGCAAGCGGTGGCATAACCTTTTTCCTTCAACTTTTCCGCCACGGTGACGGCACCGAGAGGCAGGCCGACCTCGCGGTCCGCGCGTTCGCCGAGTGCGCCGTCAAACTCAGCGCCGAAACGTTGCGGATAACAGCCGGTGAGCATGGAGGCCCGTGTCGGACTGCACATCGCGCCGCCGGTGTGGTAGTCGGTGAAACGCAACCCGCCTCTCGCCAGCGCGTCAATGTTTGGCGTCGGATTGAGGGTGCTGCCGTAGCAACCGAGGTCGCCGTAACCGACATCGTCGCCAACGATCAGGACGATGTTGGGCGGGCGGGCGTCGAGCACGCCGGTCAGGGCAAAGAGGAGAACGAAAACGGAGCGAAACATGCGGGCAATGAAGCGGGCTTCAGGCTCAACGAAGGCGCGGCTTCCGTTGTAACAAGCTGCGCAAAGAATCATGGGCGGATTTCGTCACCGGATTGACCATCCTTGATCTGGATGGGTGGCAATCTTTCCTCCCTGCGTTGACGGGTCGGCCCGCACCATTCAGGTTTCCCGCTGACCGAACCCGGTTGCAAAACCCAACCCATCCACCTCGAATGAGTTTTCTTGATCTCGCCCAAACCCGCTACGCCACGAAACGCTACAACCCCGCCAAGCCGATTCCGCCCGGCAAGATCGAAGAACTGAAGCAGATCCTGCGGCTCGCGCCGTCTTCCATCAACTGCCAGCCGTGGAAGTTCACCTTTGTGCAGGATCCCGAACTGAAGGCCAAGCTGGCGGCCGTCTCGATGTACAACGAGCACAAAATTCAGGACGCCCCCCTGCTCATCGTGTTTCAGGTGGTGCAGGATTTGGAGGTGTTTGAGGACTTTGCCCGCAACGAGTGGGAGGAGCGAATGGCCGAGATGTTTTTCCAGGCCCGCGAGGCGTTGAGCGAGGCGCAAATCCAGGGCTGGTTCACGCTCCAAGTTTACATCGCGCTCGGTTTCTGCCTGGCCGCCTGCGCATCTCTCGAGCTGGACGCCACGCCGATGGAGGGCATCGAAAAAGAAAAGTACGCCGAGCTGCTCGGCTGCACCAGCCATCATCCGGTGTTGGCGGTCTGCGTCGGCTATCGTGCCGACGACGACTTCAACGATCCCGCGCGCCAGCCAAAAATCCGCCGGGCCTTGGAGGTCGTGGTCGAGTCGCGCTGAAGCGCCGCGGTCCGAAAAATGCGGGCGGGGCTCTCAACCGCGTTGGGACTCCAGGGCTCCATTTTTGAGCCGCGCCTTCAGCTCCGCCGCCATGCGTGTGACGACGGCCGCGTTGGATTCGGCATCGGCCACGTTGGTGGTCTCGCCAGGATCACGGTCGTGATCGTAGAGTTCGCGCGCCTGCACCTCACCGGTGTTGAAGTCCCGCCATTCGGTGTAGCGCCAGTGCTCGGTGCGGATGGTGTAACCCATCGATTGCGGCAGCTTGCCTTTCGGATAGTTGGGACGCGGTGTCTGCGTCATCGCTGAGCGATGCACAACGGCAGCCG
>JAGRPD010000636.1:2763-2919 GCA_020439875.1 Verrucomicrobiales bacterium | reverse complement strand
TCGTCCCAATCGTCGTCTCAATCTCCCCCGATGGATTTGAGACGAGGATTGAGACGACGAGTGAGGTTTCGCAAGGTAGCGGCGGTTGTGAAACCGCCGTGTGACTGAGGAAGCGAATGCGGAGCCTCTGTATCCGCACGAGGTTCATCAGCTCCT
>JAGRPD010000636.1:0-2579 GCA_020439875.1 Verrucomicrobiales bacterium | reverse complement strand
CGGCGAAGGGGGACAGGGCGGAATCATCGTCCCAATCTCACCCGAAGGATTTGAGACGACGAGTGGGACGATGATTGAGACGATGAGTGAGACGACGAGTGAGACGACGAGTGAGACCGGGGGTTCAAGAGCCTGCAACCGGCACAAAACGGATGCAGACGGGGGCTCCGACGGGGTGCTTGGTGCCGGTGAAGGTGAGTTTTCCAGTGGCGGAATCCACGGCGAAGACGGCGACATCCTGGGTCTTTTGATGGGCCATGATCATCCAGCGGCCGCTGGGGTCGAGGCGGATGTTGCGGGGGATGCTGCCTTCACACTTGGCATTTTGCACGAGGGTGAGTTTCTCCGCATCGGGATCCCAGGCGAAGACGGCGACGGTGTCGTGACCGCGATTGGAGACATAAACGAATTTGCCGCTGGGATGCACGAGGGTCTCGGCAGTGCTGAGGCCGGGACCGGGCTTTTCCCCGGCGGGCAGGGTGGAGGTGGTTTCGATCTCGGTGAGGGCACCCGTCTCGGCATCGCGACGGAAGCTGGTGACGGTGAGGGCCATCTCATTGTTGACGAAAACGTGTGTGCCGTCGGGATGGATGGCGAGGTGGCGGGGGCCTCCGCCCGCTGGTACGGTAGCGAAGGGTGGCTGAGCAGGGGTGAGGCTGCCGCTGGCGGGATCGGTCTGGTAAATGAAGACTTTGTCCAGGCCGAGGTCACAGGCGTAAGCGAAGCGGCCATCGGGACTGAAGTTGATGGAGTGCGCGTGGGGGCCGGCTTGGCGTTTGGGATCGATGGAAGATCCCTCATGCTGAATGAAGCTGACGGGATCGCTGAGGCCGCCGTCTTTCCGCACCTGGTAGCTGACGATGCTGCCGCTGCCGTAGTTGGCGATGCCGACCATGCGGCCACTGGGGTCGAGGTTGACGTGGCAGGGGCCCTCGCCGACGGCGGTGACGGCGTTGATGGGGGCGAGCTGGCCGGAGGCGGGATCGAGCGTGAAGGCGGCGACGCCTTTGCCGGTTCCGCCGCCACTGGTTTCACCCACGGCGTAGAGGAACTTCTTGGAGGGGGCGATTTCGAGGAAGCTGGGGCTGCCCATTTCAGCGGCGACTTCGGGCTGGCCGAGTGCGCCGGTGTCGGCGTTGAAACTGGAGCGGTAGATGCCTTTGCTGGGGCTATCTCCCCGAGTGTAGGTGCCAAAATAGACCCAGTGAGTGTCGGCGGCGGAGGCCGTGGCGAGGGCGGTGAGGGCGAGGAGGGCGAGGAGGAGCGATGGAAATTTCATGAGTGAGGCGAGGGAAAAGCGGGTTCAGGGGGCGGTGAGTTTTTCGATGAGGAAGGCGGTGGTGGAGGCGTAGCGAGTGGGTGCTGCGCCGGGATAGGTCAGATAGTGCTCCACGCCTTGGGCTTTGAGTTTTTCTGCCAGCAGCAGGCCGAGCAGGGGGGAGTGGGTGGGGTCCTGAGAGGCGGCTCCTTTTTCAATTTTGTCTCCTGGCTTCGGGCTATAGGAAAGGTAGAGGGGCGGATCATCCGGGGTGACGAGATGATAGGGGGAGTACTCCTGGATCCAGGGCATGACGCGATCTCGCCCCTCGTAAAAAGCCTGAAATTCATCGGGCCGAGATTGACCGTCTTTGGTGAAGCCGAAGGCATGACCGCCGTAGGTGATGCCGGGCAGCCACTCGCGCATGAGGTGGGGGTCAAAGCAGGTCTGTGCGGCGACCGGGGCTCCGCAGGTGAGGCGGGTGGACTGGCGGGCGATGGGGTCGGCGCTGGTGGGATCGGCGAGGTCGTCGTGACAGCAGAGCCAGAGGGTGGAGGCACCGCCGGCGGAGCCTCCGGTGGCTCCAATGCGGTTGGGGTTGAGGTGCCACTCCTGTGCTTTGGAGCGGACGAACTGGAGGGCGCGAGCGGCGTCTTCCAGGGGCCATTTTACCGGGGGCTCGATGCCGGCGGCCTGGGCCTGGGTGACGAAGCGATACTGGATGGAGACGACGGAGATGCCTGCGTCGAGGTAGGTTTTGAGGCCTGCGACAGGGGCTTTGTCTCCGGCGCGCCAGCCTCCGCCATGGATGTAAAAGACGACGGGGGTGGGGCGATCCGATTTGGCCAAATAGACATCCATCACCTGGGCGGGATCGGTGCCGTAAGGCACGTTCGCGTGGGTGGGGGCGATTTCTGGAGCCTTGGCAGCGGCCTTGGCTGTAGGCTTGGCCGCTTTTTTGGGGGCGGGTTTGACGGGTGTGGCAGCGCTGACGAGGCTGGCGCTGGCGAGGAGGGTGGCGAGGAGATGAGGGAGGGTGCGGTGGATCATGAGCGTTTGCGGGTGAGCATGAATTCGTTGCCTTCGGGGTCGATGCACATGGCGAGGTGCGGGGGTTCGCCGTTTTCGGGTTGAGGTTCGCGGCTGAGGCTGCCTCCGGCGGCGGTGACTTCAGCGGCTCCGGTGAGGACATCGGGGACCTGAAAGCTGAGGCCGGTCCAGGTGCGTTGGCCTTCGCCTCCGCCATGGATGCCGAGGATGGCATCGAGGATGCGGACCTCGCTGAGGACTTCGTTTTGCTTCAGCACCTGACCGCCGAAGA
>JAGRPD010000635.1:1221-1853 GCA_020439875.1 Verrucomicrobiales bacterium | reverse complement strand
ACGGAACCATCCGAATTCTCCAGCAGGCGCACCAGCCAATCGTCCTTCTCTTCGCGACTGCAACCCGCCACCCACGCGCGCGCCTCCAACCCCGGCCCCAAAGATTCCTCCCGCATGGCCGTCGAACCCCGGGCCGCCACCTGAACCAGCGAGGGCTCCAGCCAGAGAAAGTCAGAAAAATTCTTCAATGCCGCATCCAACTCCCCGAGCCCGGCAGGCACGGGCGGCTCAAGATCCTTGTCAGCCAGGTGCCCGTTCTGAACGCCCGCCAACCACCCCAGATAAAGCGGCCTCAAATCTCCCGACGCCAACTGATCGCGAACCGGAAGCAGCGCCGGCAACACACCTCCAGCATCAGCCTCAAAAACATCCACATCGCGCCCAGGCTCTTCCTCGCTGTAAAAGGACAGAACCACGTGGGAAGCCGTTTCGCAAATGTTGACCACATACTCCAACCGGAAAGGAAGCAGCGTCTTCACGTCCAGCACGGTCTTTGGCAGGCGAAAGTGAACGGCCCGGCAGCCGAAGTTGCTCAGGTACACATGCGCATCGAAACACCGCGCCATCATCGCGACCGGATCACCCCTGAAGTTCCCGAAATGATACTCGTTTGCAAATCGTCGGGAAGAGAT
>JAGRPD010000635.1:0-986 GCA_020439875.1 Verrucomicrobiales bacterium | reverse complement strand
CCCCACGCAAATCTTGAAACCGCCTCCCCGTGCGCTAGCGTGTTGCCATGTCCGCCGCCCCCCATCCAGACTCCGCCGCACTCCAGGCGCTGCAGCAGGATTTGTATCAGGAAGAACTGCGTCGGGCGCGCGCGATGACGGAAGAGCAACGCCTTCAAGAGGTCTTTGAGCTGAGCAACCATCAATTCGGCATGATGCTGGCCGGTGCCATGCACCGGATCGGAACCACGGACGAGGACGAAGGCTGGAGGGAAGTCCGCCGCTGGATGCACCGACTCAACCGCACTCACGATCACGGCTTTTACTCGACCCAACGGCCATCGGCATCATGAAGCTGGAGGAATTGGCTCGCTTGGTGATCGAAACGGCAGACCGGGTCGGCGTCGATTTCATGGCCGTCGGTGCCATCGCCGCTGGCACCTACGGAATCCCCCGATCAACCCGCGACGTGGACCTCCTGGTTTCCGTCGCCGTGCCGGGGAACATCGAACGGCTGATCGACTCACTCAGCCCGGAGATTGAGTTTGATCCGCAAATCGTCTTCGACACCGCCACCTGGGGTCGAAGGCATGTGGGCCAATGCAAAGGAATTCCGCCGCTCAAAGTCGAGTTGTTCGAGACATTCGATGACCCCTTCGTGAACTCCGAATTCGCCCGGCGACGAGAGGTTTTCATTCCGATGCTCAAACGCAGCACTTGGCTGCCCACCGCCGAGGACGTGGTGGTGCAAAAGCTGCGCTGGGGCCGGAGCAAGGACCTGGATGATGCGCGCGACGTACTCGCCGTCCAAGGCCCGGAGACACTGGACATGGACTACATCCGAGGCTGGTGCCAGCAGCACGGCACCACGGAGCGCCTGCAAAACGCCCTCGACCAAATCCCGCCGTTGGATTGATGGGGATACCGAAGCGCCGAACGGCCATCGAGGCCTAACAGCGTTTTCCAGTCGCCGCTCCCCCGTGGCAGCGATTTGGAATCGCTGAGCC
>JAGRPD010000634.1:1538-1814 GCA_020439875.1 Verrucomicrobiales bacterium | reverse complement strand
GCAAGGCATCGGTGAGTTTTTCCTGTTTGGTGAGGTCGGCCATCATCTCCTTGAGTTTGGCTGCGTAGGAGGCGGTCAGGGGGGCGAGGGCCGTGTTGGCTTGCTGGAGGCGGGCGGGCAGGGCTTGGCGGTAGATGGATTGCAGGTTTTTGAGTTTGGGAAAGTCGTCGCCGATGGTGGGAGTTTCGCCCGAGCGGAAGGCATCGGCTTCCGATTTGATGGCGAGCACGCGGTTGAGCTGGCCGTTCTGGGTGGCCTCGGCTTTAAGTTCTTCGA
>JAGRPD010000634.1:0-1506 GCA_020439875.1 Verrucomicrobiales bacterium | reverse complement strand
GCTTCATCAGTTCGGTCTTGGATTCGTCATAGACCTTGGCGAGCTGGGACAGGGTGGTGGCGGTGTCTTGGGCGCGGAGAAGCTGCGTGCCACAGAGGGTGCTAAGAAAGACGAATAGGAGGATTTTCATGGGAGAAAATGGAGGATAGGGGTGCGAAAAGGTGACAAGTGATGATTAGGTTTAGGGACTCAGCCAGAGGAGATTGCCGCGTGCTTTCGTGAAACCTTCGCCTTTGTCCGTGGTCAGCCAAAGCAGGGGGAGCGATTCGGGGCCTAGTGCAGACAGGGCATCCTCGAGCCCTGCTTCAGCGACTTTGTCAGGGATGCGAACGGGTTGCCATTTCCCTTTGCTGAGGCCAAGGGCTCCATACTCGCAGCAGCGGACCATGCTGGGCGAAGAACCGAGATCAGCCTGGTATTCGATCCGGGTTCCATTACGGCGGAACTTGTGCAGCGTCTTGCCTTGCGTCTCGACAAGCCCGTCGGTCATAGGCATTCCCCACACGTTGGTGGCCTGACGCATTTCACGCGGAATGTCGCTTGCCATCCATTCGTTCTCTCCCCATCCGAAAAATTGGCCTTCGCGATTGACCGTCCAGGCGCAGTAGCGAGCCGCGCCAATGGCCACGATGTTTTTCAATGCCTCGGCGGGTGGCGTTGGAAACTTCTTGTTTGGGTCAGATGGCTGACCATAAAAGCTACCCCATGCCTTCACGGTGCCATCTTCGAGCAACACAAGATTCTGTCCGATGATCTGAATCGCTGCATCGGTGACCTTGGGGCCATTGCCTGCGTCGTGCGATATTTCTCCGGTCAAGAGGCTCACCACGGAGCCAGAGTTGTTGATCGCATGAAGGTCGTTGTCCGGTCCACCACTTCGCAAAATCAGATTGGTGATTCCGCTGGCGTCAAATCGCCCCTTCTTCAGATTCCAGCCCACGACGCTTCCATCGGCACGCAACGCCGCCCAACACGGTCCATTGATGGCCACATCAATAAAATCAGTGATGCCCTCGGCGGCGGAGATGTCGAGTTTTGGGGTGCCCTCGGTGGTGCCAGCAACATGGTGCAACCGGCCCTGTCTGAAGGTCAGCTCGCTTCCGAGGCCGGAGCCGGGGGCGGTGAGTTGGAGGGCGGCTTGGGGAGTGACGGCGGCGGCGACTTCGGCGCGATTGGCGGTCAGCGCATCCAGCACGGCTTTGACTTGCAAGGCATCGGTGAGTTTTTCCTGCTTGGTAAGTTCCACCTGCATCTCCTTGAGTTTGGTTTCGTAGGAGGCGGTGAGTGGGGCGAGCGCGGCGGAGGCTTGTTGGAGGCGGGTGGGTAGGGCTTGGCGGTAGATGGATTGCAGGTTCTTGAGTTTGGGGAAGTCGTCGCCGATGGCGGGAGTTTCGCCCGAGCGGAAGGCATCGGCTTCCGATTTGATGGCGAGCACGCGGTTGAGCTGCCCCGCCTGCGTGGCCTCGGCTTTAAGTTCTTCGAGTTTGCCCGCATACATCGTTTGCA
>JAGRPD010000633.1 GCA_020439875.1 Verrucomicrobiales bacterium | reverse complement strand
CGATTCGGCCAGCCTCGTAGCCGCTTTGGAAAAACCCGAAAAGGAGGCCAGGCATTTTGCAGACTCACAGCACGGTCCACTCCGAACGATGCTTATGGTCTTGCTCGGCTCAGAGGGAACCTGTCACGCCGTCTCAAGCTGTAATACAAGATCCGCCAAGGGATTGAATTCCACATGGCTGATTTGAGACTCACTTCTGGATGACCGGCATCTGTCTCCCTTTTCCAAACATCACTTGATGGGGCTTTTGGCGCGAAGGAACAGAAAGCTCATGCACGGAAAATTCGGGCGTCAATTTTTGATTCGGACAAACTAGCATTGAGTATGTATGGTTCTTCAAAGTGACAATGAGCACTGACGATATACCCAGCAACCGAGTTGGACCAAGAAACACGTCGATGCCACGCAAAGCTTTGGGCTTTGCGGTCGTCGTGGCGTTGGTTGGCGGAACTTTGATGGCCAACGGATTTCAGTGTTCGTCAGGGACTCCGATGTATGAAAGCACCGGCACCATTGTGGATGGAAGAATTTTTCGTCGAACCGCAGCCAGCCAGACGAACGAAAGTCTGAAAGCAAACCTCGAAAAGCTTGTAGAACTGCTCGAAAGCGAAGAACTCGGCGCGCGGACCGCGAAACGGGTTGCTGTCGTGAATCCTGAGACTGCACCTTGCTCGATCAATTTCTCCGCGAACCTCACGGAAGAATCTGGGCTGTTGCAATTGAAAGCCAAGGGGCATTCTCCGGACTACGTTCGGCTCTATTTAGACGCTCGGATCGATGAGTTCATGGTTATACAAAACGAGCAACTCGAGCTGAGACTCCAAGAAGCGACAGAGAAATTCGAACGTCGCCAGGAGGCACTGGATGAGAACATTTCCTCGAGCAACAAATCGATTGCAGAACACCTGGCGGAAGATCAGTCAACAACACGAGAGGAACTTGCTGAACGTCTCGAAATAGAAATCGCAAAGCGAGCCAAGGTTGCCGCCGATTTTGATCATTTCAAGACGTTGGATTTTTCCCCTTTTGTTGTCATCTATGCCCGAGCATCGAATCCGGTTCAGGTTGAATCCTCACATGGATGCCTGCCGTGGAAAGTCGGCCTTCACGATCCAAAATAATTTTTGAGATCACAAAGCACTGCCAAAGCCCCCTTTCCTCCCGTCCGCTGGGTTGTTGAGGGGGAAAATGATGCCGGGCATCATACACGCGGAGGCTTCGATGGCGAGAGAAGTCAGTACGGATCGTTGGGTCACGCCTGGAACAGGAAGATGTCTTCGGCGCAGTCGCGGAAGGGGGATGCCGAACCAACCGCACGAAGCAGGATTACTGATGTCCCGGGGGAGGATGGCGGCGCAGTTGGGCCTCGAAGGTTCGAATGATTTGGTGCTCTGGGCTATTGAGAGCGAGGGCTCTGATGGTGGCGCGCCCGGTGGCGGTGATGCCGATCATGGCCGACTGCGTCCATCGAAAGTGATGATTCCACATGTCGAGGCGCGGATTGAAAAGGGGGACCACCGAGGATGATTGAGGGTCGAGCGACTGTTGTTTGGCACCTTTCCGCAGGGAGCAGTGAACGCAGGCGAGGGCGAGATTGGCTGCAACCGTCTGCCCTCCGGCCACTTGCGGGATGATGTGGTCAATGTGGAAGGTGGCGGCCTGTCCGATCTGAGAGAGTCCGCAGTATTCGCAGCGGTCACCCGCGCGGTGCCTGACCATGCTCCTCAGGCTGCTGGGAATGGACACGGGTCGGCGCTGGGATCAGGAATTGATCGACTGGACTTGTGCTCCGAGCTTGAGAATGGTCAGCGTGGAGGCGATCTGAGCGATGGCCTCCGCTTCGCGTTTCTCGGCGGCGGTGAGGCGGCCTCTGCGACCTTGCTCGTCCAGCAGATGTTGCAGCCTGTCGTCGAGAGCCTTCGGCAGGCTAAGCTCTGCGAGGTCAGTCGGCATGTGAACAGTGAGTTGGACGGTGCTGCTCATGGTGCCGCAGTATGGCATGGACCGGCGGCTTTGGCAACGGACCTCTAACGATTCAGCCGCGCCAGGAACATGAGGATATCCCACAGGTAGTAGTGCCGATTTCTTGTTTCACTGAGATGTTCGTCCCCCTTTTGGCAAATGAAAGAAGATACCAGACACCCAGATTGCGAGGTTCGCCCAAATGGTTGAATTGCATGGGTTTGAGAAATTCCAATGAGTCGCTTGTGACGGTGTGAATGCCACATCGTAACTGCTTGGGGATGAGATTGGGGGCCAACGATACTTTCCTGAATTCCTACCTTCCTCATGAAAATCGGGGGGTTCATCCAGGAAGTTGGTGCAGAACCTTCCGAGTCCGGATGGGGCCAGCCTCGTAGCCGCG
>JAGRPD010000632.1 GCA_020439875.1 Verrucomicrobiales bacterium | reverse complement strand
ATGGCGATTTCCACGGTTTCTTGGTCGCGCATTTCTCCCACCATGATGACGTTGGGATCTCCCCGGAGGATGGAGCGCAGGCCGGTGGCGAAGGTGAGATCGATCTCGGGTTTGACGGCGATTTGCACGACGCCGTCGAGCTTGTTTTCCACCGGATCTTCGATGGTGACGATGCGGCGGTCCTTGGTGTTGAGTTCTTTGAGAAAGGTGTAGAGCGTGGTGCTCTTGCCGGAGCCGGTGGGACCGGTGACGAGGATGATGCCGTTGGGCTGAGCCAGCAGTTTGCGGATTTTGACTTCCGTTTCGCTGTCGAGACCGATGGCTCCGAGGTCAAACTTCTTCCGAGTCAGCAGACGCAGGGCCACGGACTCTCCATTGACGCTGGGGATGGTGGCGACGCGGACGTCGATGGGTTCGCCATCGAGTTCGAGGTTGATGCGGCCGTCTTGGGGCAGGCGACGCTCGGCGATGTCGAGGTGCGCCATGATTTTGAGCCGGGAAATGAGGGAGGCTTGCAGCAGGCGGATGTTGGGAGGCACGGGCACTTCGATGAGCTTGCCATCGATGCGGTAGCGGATGCGCAGGTCATGCTCCAGGGGCTCGACGTGGATATCGGTGGCGCGTTCCTTGAGGGCCTCGCGGAAGATTTGGTTTACGAAGTTGAGCACCGTGGCTTCTTCATCCGCCTCATCGAGGACGGTGACTTCTTGCTTCAATTCGTCGTCTTCGGTCTCGCCCTCGCGACCTTCCAGCAGTTGCTCGAAGTTCTCCGCGCCCACGCCGTAACCCTGGTGGATGGCCTCCAGTACGCGGTGACGGCTGGCGAGCTGCCAGCGGATGTGCTTGCGCATTTCAAAACCCACGGCTTGGCGCGCGTCGAGGTCAAAGGGATCGTAGGTCAGGAGGGTGGCGTCGGAGCCGCCGACATGAACCGGATAAATGCGATGACGAAGGGCGATGCGGGCGGGGAAGCGATGGTGGATGCCCTCTTGGGGATCGCTCTGATCTTCCCCGCAGTAAGGCATTTGCAGCCGATGGGCGAGGGTCTCAAAAAAGCGTTCTTCATCGACGACGTTGGCGTCGAGAATGGCCTCGATCAGCGGCTGCCGAAGCTCCGTGGCGTCATCCAGGGCGACGCGCAGGCGGGCGGCATCGGCGCAGCCTGCGGCGTGGGCGGTATCGGCGAGGAGGTCGATGAGAGGTGGCGCGGTCGGCATAAGTGGGAACGGGAGCAGGCATGAAACGCCTGCTGCAGCGAAAAGTTGCCCCACAGAGAGGGGAGAAATTTCAAGCCAGCCGCCGCCGCGTGGGGTTCGCTTTTTACAGCATGCCCGGCGTGTAACGCGGGGCGCTGCCTCTCAGGCGAGCCCGCATTTCCCGATCATCCAGGGCGTTGTCCACGGCATCCTGGAGGGCGCGGGAGGTGAGTTCACGCAGCAGTGGGATGGGGGAGCCACTGCCGGGCATGTAGGCCGCGCTTTGGCGCTCGCCGACGTAGATGCGGGAAAACACCAGCCCCCCCGATGCGGCGTGAATGACATTGACGCGGATGCGGGCGTAACCGTAGGGATGCACGATCTGCTGGCAGTAGAGGTCTAGGACATCTCCGGTGAGGATGAATTTTTCACGACCTCCGGTGGCGAGCATGCCGCGAGCATCCAGGGCGTGGGCGAAGGCGTTGCCGACGATTTGCTCGATGGGGGTGCGAGTTTGCACGTTTTCCACCGGTGTGCCGATGGGGGTGCGCACGGTGCCCAGATAATACGGGGGTTCCTTGCGGCCATTGTGGAAGGCACCGACGGTGAATTCGGGATTGCCGCGCATCATCTGACCAGGGCGTGGCTGGTAGTCCAGACTGACGCTGGAGGAGACGCAACTGGGCAGGGCGAGTGCGGTGACGGCGGCCAGCAGGAGAAAAAGGGAGCGCAGGTTCATGGGGAGACGTGTAGCGATGGCTGGCTAGGAATCAACCGAAGGGCAGGGGAATCGACACCCGAGGGTGCGACAAGTCAGGGGACTCGAAAGACTTTGTTGGTGGTGGGATCCAGGGCCAACGAACCACTGGCGAGACCGCTGACATCGAGTTCCTGAAAAGGGGAATAGGGGCTGACGACACGGCCTTTGATGGCGGTGGGTTTGCCGATCAAGATGCCGTTTGCTGCGGTGGACGTGGCGGCGGTCTTGGACGTGGAGGAAGGTTCGGAGTCGGATTTCGCGGGAGTGGTGGTTGAATGGGACGTCTCGGCGGGCGACTCCGCTGGCGGGGAATCGTGACCCGGCATCAGCTGGGACAGATTGGCAGCGGCGGGTTCGCTGGGAGTCTCCGGAGTGGTAGGTGGTGGAGTGTCCACCGCGCTTGGCGGTTCGGTCGGTATGGCTTCGTCCTTGGGCGCGGTTTCTTTTTGAGGTGGAGCGGTTGGTGTGGCATCGGGGTCGATGCGCGGGGGGGAGTATTTTTTCGATGAAGAACTCGGCTTGGAGCTGGGGGTGGACGGACGGGAAGGAGGCGGTGTGCTCTTGGTTCGGCTCGAACTCGTCGTCGATTTTTTGGGTGTCGGAGCAGGCTTGCTGGGTGGAGGGGAGGGGGGTTCCGGAGCCGGAGGAGCGGAATACCGAGGCGGGGGGGGGTAGGACGGGGGAGGGCTGCTCTGGCGCGGCGCTGGGGGTGGGGAGTTGCGGTAAGCGGGT
>JAGRPD010000631.1 GCA_020439875.1 Verrucomicrobiales bacterium | reverse complement strand
AATCGCCATCTGGATTCAACTACTGGAAGCGGGCGAGTGTAGCTTGGATGATACCGAGTTCTACTTGGTGACAAACCAGAGAGTGAATTCCGGCATCGCCTCGATCCTGATGCGTCCTGCCAACGAGCGCGACAAGAAGGCGCTTGTTAAGGCCATCAGGGCGGCACTCAAAGGGCCGCCTGAATCCTGGTCGGCAAGCGCTGCGGTGGTGTCAGCAATGCCCGACGCTAAGCTCATTCTATTCTTAGATCGGATCACGGTAGCAACCTCGCCATACGGTGGCGAGGATGGGAGCCTCGCACATTTTGCTACACGCCTGAATCTCCCAGAAAAGATCGCCAGACCAGTCATGGAGGATCTGCGTGGTTGGGTGGGAACAATTGTTCAACAACATCTGTTAGCTCGCGTAAAAGCCAGCAACACAGAAACTACCTTGCCAACCTTTATTGGCGTTGAAGACTTCCGAGAGCAGCTTACAAGGGTAAAGGGGCGTCACTTCGATGACAGACTCACGCTGCGAGCAGCCGAGGACATTCTTGTTGATGCCAGAGAGAAGGACAGTGCCCGATCAGAGCGATTTGTCCGGCAGTTGCAGATCATTGACTTCGACAAAGATGATGTCGAAAACCTTGTGGATGCAATAACCGACTTTCTGCGAAGCAAGGATGAGCGGACCCGTTTGGCTGTAGCCAATGGAGTGACCAAGAAAGACTACCAACGGTATAAGACTGAACTGATTGATCACTGGAAAATTAAGCGCCGCAGTGCGATACGAGCAGGACTCACCTCGGAGGCGCATACGGGACAAGAGGTGCTTGATCGCTGCCTCGAATTTAGGCCAAAGCTGGCGGATCAAGATGTGAGTGAAGGCTATCTGTCGCGTGGCACTTACCATGACTTGGCGAACTCAACTCATTCAGGTGTCGGTTGGCATCCTCGATTCTCAGAACTCCTTGGCGACAAGCAGGCATGAAGCTAGACGAATATGACATCGTGCAGAACAGTGGGCTGTGCGCCATGGCGCTCCGCAGATTCGTATTCGAGTATCTGAATGCACACCCTGATCAGATCGAACCACACCTTCCCTTGTGCTTGTGCATACTGCCTGCCGCGCTCCATGACGAGACATCTGCCATCTTGTCGAATCGTCGGCGGGAGGGTGGCTTGTTCAATGCCAGAGCTGATGATCGCACCCTTGGCGTTGGCCTTCAGGATCGCATCATGGATATGAGTGAAATATCCCTGGAAGCACTTCGACTCGGATTCACAGCCGGCCTACTTACCTATTCCGCCGACAAGGGATCAGTGGGCGTAGGACTCGTATCAACGCTGAGCTATCGACCTTGCAAGAACGTCGCTCGGATATTTCAGACAGCAGGTCGCCTCGGATATTGGTTTGCGACCCGTCCACTCGCCGAAACATGTGGTCTACTACGCATCTCCCTATAGCCTATGAACCTCAAGATTCAGAAGATCATTCTCTGGCCGAAAAACCCTTCAAACAAAAGAAGGGAGATCGCATTCAAGTGCCGTGGAGTCGAGGTGATTTCAGGATGGAGCCAAAAGGGCAAGTCTGCGCTCATTCAGATCGTGGATTACTGCCTAGGTAGTGACAAATGTGCCATTCCAATCGGGAGAGTTCGTGACACTGTGGAGTGGTTTGGAGTTTTGCTGGCTTTGCCCGATAAGAGGAAAATCCTTGTCGGTCGCCGCAACCCAGGCTTGCAACCAAGCTCGTCTGAAATGTTTTGGGAAACTGGCACTTCTATCAAGCTGCCAAATGTCCCAGAGAAGTTTGTCAATAGAGACAAAGTGATAGCTCATCTCAACCAAGAGGCACAATTGCCGTCCCACGGTCCGCAAGAGGAGGAAGCGAGCTCATTCGATGGTCCGCCAAGTTTTCGAGACATGGCTGCCTTTAATTTTCAACCGCAGCACATTATCGCCAATCCATATACCCTGTTCTTCAAGGCTGAAACAATGATTCATCGGGAGAAACTCATTCGAAGTGTCTTTCCGTATGTGCTTGGAGCGGTTGACGCCGCCACCCTCGCCAATCAAGCACAGCTCCGCCGGTTGGAAAGCGAGCTTCGTCAGAAGCGTGAACAACTCGATCAGCAAGATCGAGCTGCCCAGATGTGGAAGGGGCAGCTTCAAAACTTCGTCTCCGAAATGAGACTCTACGGTCTGATAGATGAAAGTATGGAGACCCCGGACGATTCGCCAGTCGAACGTCTGGTTGGCGTGCTTCGCACTGTTCCAGAACGATGGGACAGGGAACCTCAGTTCAGAGAGATCGACTCAGTTGCTCGACAGACGCGGCGTCAGCTTTCTGCACTCCAGAACGAGGAAAAAAGGCTTGGTCGGGAGATTGAGGATTCGGGAAGAAAGCTCAACAAGATGTCGAGGCTACAGAACGCCGCCACCGACTACCAATCAACGTTACTGATACAGGAGGAGCGCATTGGCCCGGCAGCGTGGTTGGCACACAGAATCAAAGAAGAGTCCAACTGCCCAATTTGCGGTGGCCCGGCTGGAGACAGTAACACTCTTCAAATACTGGCAGATGTTGCTATTCAGGTTTCAGAGGCAAGTAGGGCAATTCGTCCGGCGGATGAGGCGCTCACTACCGAAATTCGCCGAATTGAAGAATCCATTGCTGATAAGCAGAAGGAACTCACTCTCATAGAAGCGAGGCTCAAGGATTGGGAACAGAAAAGCGAATCTCTGAAAGGTGCTCGGACGAGGAGAGACCGCATCAGCATGTCCATCGGTCGACTACGAGGCGTCCTTGAAACAATGGAGGCAGCAAGCTCATCGGGGCCGCTTCGCAAGGAGGTTGACAGCCTCAGCAAGAAGGTCGAAGAGCTGTCTCGAAAAGTAAATGCGGCTGCTATTCGTAGACGGACAGATTCTGCGCTCGCCAATATCTCGGACCTGATCTACCACTACGCTCGCTCACTTGGTATTGAGCACTCAGATCAACGTTGGTCACTTGATGACAAGAACTTGACGCTTTCGACAGTTGGCGGAAAAAAGACTGACTTTTTGTGGGAGATTGGAAGCGCAGCAAACTGGATGGGGTATCATGTGGCGACGCTCTTGGCCCTTCATGAGCACTTTCGGAAGGTTGGCCACAATCCGGTGCCCAAGTTCCTGATGATCGACCAACCGAGTCAAGCATTCTTCCCCGAGGGGATGATGGCCGCCAGAAAGGCAAAGGGAGAGAAGCGGGTGTCAGATGATTTGGAAAGGCTCCAGCGTCTTTTCAAAACACTCTCCGATGCAGTTACAAGAACAAAGGGTGGGCTGCAGATCATCTTGTTGGAACATGCCGAACCGGAGACGTGGAAAGGGATCCCAAACTTCTCGATGCCAGATGGTCAGTGGCGCGATGACAATGCTCTCATTCCACTGGACTGGACGTAGCCATGACCGAAGAACTCACCATCCTCCGAGACATCACGACCCGCTTGGATGCGGCGGGCATTGATTACATGCTCACCGGCTCCGTGGCGCTGGCCTGTCATGCGCAGCCGCGCATGACGCGTGACATTGATCTGGTGGTGGCCTTCTTCCTCAAAGATGCCGCCCGCATCACGGAGGTGCTCGGCACTGAATACTACGTCTCACCCGAGGCGGCGCGGGAGGCGGTGCTGAACCAGAGCAGCTTCAATGCGATCCACGAGGCGACTTTGATCAAGGTGGACTTCATGGTGCGGAAGCGGGAGGACTTTCGACTGCATGAGTTTACCCAGCGGGTTCGGTTGAAACTGGCGGATTTTGAACTTTGGGTGGTGAGCAAGGAGGATCTTATCCTCTCCAAGCTGGAATGGGCGCGTGAATCGCACTCGGAACGGCAGCTCGCGGACGTGGAGAACCTCATTGCCACCGGCTGTGATGAGGCGTATCTACGCACATGGTCAGCCGCATTGAACCTGACAGATATGCTGACACGGGTTTTGCCGTGAAAGACACGCCGCCGGAGATCAACCGGCGGCTGTTTGACGCCATGATGCGCAAGACGCCCGCCGAGCGGCTGATGATGAGCCTGGACATGATGGCGACAGCACGGGAACTGGTGATGCAGGGCATCCGGCGTGAAGCAGGCGAAGCCACGGGGATCGAACTCCAGCGCCGGGCCTTTCAACGGCTGCATCGTGTCCCCTGCCCGTGGTGAGCACCCGGTGACCTTGGAGAACGCTAAGGCTTTGATCCAAAAGAGCTAAGAGGTGAGCTGGGAATCGATCATCGGCAGCCGGTGCGAGCGGCATGACGCCGATGAATCACTGCCAGCTTGGCATCCAAGTCTTTGCGCGTGAGTGGCCGCAAAAGATCGCAGAGATCGCAAAATTGGGATTTGGTCCGTGTTCTTTGCGATCCTTGCGTTCCTTTGCGGCTAAAAACGCAGGCCCCGCAACTCAGGCCAGTTTGTAGCAATCCACCCATTCGGCGCGTGGAGCGGGGCCGGCGAGGCGGGCGTTGGCTTCTTCGTTGCCGATGAAGCGTTTCGTCTGCGGGTCGAACTGAAGGTCTGCGTTCAAATACTCGGCGA
>JAGRPD010000630.1 GCA_020439875.1 Verrucomicrobiales bacterium | reverse complement strand
CGGGGGGGGGGTGGAGATGGAGAGGGGAGAAGTGACCGGGGGTTGGAAAAGTGTAGAGGGGGGCATTGACCGCCTGGGGGGTGCGAGGCGGCATAAAAACCCACCGCTTTTGCGCATTTCCGATCGCCAATTCCCCCGCGCAAACCCAGGTCAATCCGGCATGCCAGCCAATTGGTGCTGGGCACGCAGCAGATCGTTCAGGGTGAAGAGTCCTTTGACGCTGCCCGCAGGCGTGAGGACGACGACCATGCCGGTGTGGGATTCGATGAGTTGAGCTTCGATGGCTTGCAGTGAGGTGTCGGGCAGGCAGGTGACGGCTTTTTCCAGCTGCACGGGGCGATCCTCGGCAGCGGCGGTGCGCATTTCATCCCGGGTCAGGATGCCGAGCAGCATGCCGTTTTCGACCACGGGGAATCGGGTGTAGGGAAAGTTGCGCCGCAGGTGGATGAGGGCTTCGGGGGCGAGGTTTTCGCAGAGGATGGGATTGGGATTGGCGAGCACGGAGGTCGGCTGACGACGCCAGCGGCGGATGTCGAGAGGGGGAGAGAAGCGTTCCACATCGTGACCATCTTGGATCAGCAGGGCGTCGTAGAAATTGTGCGGCAACAAGCGGCTCACCCACTGACTGATGAGGGCTCCGAGCATGAGGGGCGGCACCACGGCGAATTCGTGGGTCATTTCGAAAACAATCAGGATGCTGGTGACGGGGGCGCGGACCACGGCTCCGAGCGTGCCGGTCATGCCGACGATGGCTAGCAAAACCACCCCGTCTCGGGAGAGACCGAGGAAGGGATCAAGCCCAGCGCCAAAAGCGATGCCCGTCATGGCTCCCATGAAAAGCGTCGGGGTGAAGATGCCACCTGCACCTCCGGTGCCGTAGCAGGCGATGGTGCCGACGAGTTTGGTGAGGACGAGGAGCAGGGCGATGTTCCAGGTGACCTGCCCGGCGAGGCCTTGCGTCATGTCTTCGTAGCCGAGCCCAAACACGCCCAGGTGTCCGGTCTCGGCAAACACCGTCGCACCCAAGGCCCAGACCACCAGCGCACCGATGGAGGGTCGGAGCCAACCGGGGATCCGTTTCCATTTTCGGCTTCGCGCGCGCAGGCTGAGGGATCCCGCCTGAAAAGCCACCCCCACCAGACCTGCCGCCGCTGAGACCACCGGCACCAAGAGGTAGGAGACCATGGTGGGATTGCCAATGTGAGAGAGGGTGAAAGCGGGATCGGCCCCAATAAATCCGTGCGTCACCAGCGCGCCGACCACAGCGGCCAGTAGGACGCGACCCATCAGGCGGCTGTTGAGATCGCCAATGATTTCCTCCAGCACAAAGGTCACTGCGGCCAGCGGCGTGTTGAAGGCGGCGGCCAATCCTGCAGCCGCTCCCGTCACTGCTCCCGCGCGGCGGCGCTGGCGCACATCGCCAAACGCTCCGCTGAGCAGCGAGCCCGCCGCGGCGGCAATCTGCACGCTGGGGCCTTCTCGCCCGAGGCTAGAGCCTGTGCCGATTTGGACGGCTCCGGCGACGAATTTCACCCACAGCTGACGCCAGGTCATGACGCCGAAGTTTTTCCAGTAATTGGCCTTCAACTGTGGGATGCCGCTGCCTGCGGCATCGCGGCTGACGTAGTGCATCAGCACGCCAGCCACCAGGGCACCGCCGATGCAGACGATGAAGCTAATCCAATAGAAATCCTCGGGAGCGATCCGTGCAAATCGCTTCAAGCCGAAGTCAAACACGTAGTGAATGGCGTAGTGAAACGCCACGGCGCTGAGGCTGGCCACGGTCGCAAAGGCGACGATGCGCAGCGCCTGCCGGTATCCGGGCGGCAGCGTCCACTTGGGGCGTTGGGGCGCCTCGGGCTCGTTCACTTCGCCGTCTCCGACGCTGCAGGATGGGGCGCGGCGGCTCCGCGGTTGGTCGGCGCGTATTTGGCCACCATGAAGGCACCTCCGGCTGCCATCAGGCAGCCGATGATAAAGGGAACGGGCAAGGCTTTAAAGCCGCCTTGAGGTGGATGGATCGTCATGGCCACCACGGTGTTCACAATGGGCGCTCCGGCAAAGACAATGGGCATCACCGCAGCGGCGGCGGCCGATTTGTAAGTGGCGCTGGCTGCGCCGAGTGCCAGCACCAGCGTAAAGGCTCCCAGAGCCCCTGCGATGCCAGCGATCAGGCTCCAATTGACGCCGCTCGCCGTGAAACTCCAGTCTGAGCCGCGCACCTTCAGCAGCACGGCGGTGGCTCCTCCAATCAAGGCGTAGGCGATGCAGACGAAAAGAAAGGCTTTCAATCCGGCGTGCGGCGTCTCAGCGCCCATGGGCATGAGCCCACGGCCTTTGTGAAGAATGACGCCATAGACGCCCCAGGAGAGGACGGTCAGCAGTGCAAAGGTGATCCAATTCATGTTGCGCATGATGCGGGAGGTTCGGTCGAGCCGATAGCAGGCAACCATTCCGAGCCATCGGCAACCGGTTTGTTGGCAAATTCCAACTCAAGGTGCCGTGACTCGGTGGCCACGCGGGTCGGGGAGTGCCTTCGCGATTCAGGCGGATTTTTTGCCGAGCGACTTGGCTTTGAACGAGAGGAAAATCATCAAAAGACCAAAGAACACGGCATACGAGGCGATCAGCCAGATCAATGCGATGGCACCTGCCAGAGGGCGGGCCATCAGGACCAGACCAAAAACCACCGAGGCCAGCCCTGCGAGGATCAGCATCCACTCGCCCTGGATTTCTTTGCGCAGGCGGATGGCCATGACGATCTGCAGCACGCCCGTGGCCACGCTCCACGCCGCGATGTAAAACAGCAGCGCCAGCTCCGTGATACCGGGTGCGATGAAGGTCATGACCCCCGCTCCAATGCTCACCAGTGCCCAGAGCAGCAGCACCCACCAATCATCGTTTTCCTTGCGACCAGCAAAGGCTCCCATCAAACCGAGGATGCCATCGGACAAGGCATAAATGCCGAACAGCAGCACCAGCGACGCCAGAGACACGCCGGGCATCATCCAGGACAGCACTCCAAAGGCGACGGCGAAAAGACCGCGCAGGAGGAGGACCCACCAGTTGCGGGAGATCATGTTGGTGAGAGCATTGGCGAGTGGATTCATGGATGGTTGGGTTGGATGGTGGTTGGGTTGGGAGAATCGCCCCACTTTGGCAGTCGCTCCCTCGAATGAGCAAGGGATTTGTTCCCGCCTTGGTGGCAAGATGATGGGGGCGTAGAGGAAAACGTGAGTTTTCCCAGGGGATAGGACTGTAGAGGCGGGCAGTGACCGCCTGGGGG
>JAGRPD010000629.1 GCA_020439875.1 Verrucomicrobiales bacterium | reverse complement strand
AGCGCGCCCGCAGGATTGGATCGCGCAGGAGCGCCTCAACTTTTCCACCACACCCAGCCTGACCTCGGCAGGCACCGTGGAGCCTCGCCCTCTGGTCTGGCGCACGCTGCTGAGCGCCACCCAGCGCGGAGACTACGAAACCCTGCCCGGCGGGCTCACTCGGGTCAGTGCCGCTCCAGATCGCTGGGTCATCACGATGCGCTCGGGCAGCATCAGCAAGGACACCTGGATCGCCTCCAGCGCCCCTGTTCTCGATCATCCCCTCTCTCGACCGGCCATCTCTCTGCCGACCGCAGCTCAGCCCGCCGCTGCGGCGTCGCTGCGGCCAGCCCGCCCTCCGAGCGGCGTGCCTTCCCGAGCAGCCGATCACCTGTTTTGGCTGGGCCGCTACACCGAGCGGCTGGAGCAGACTGTGCGGCTACTGCGGGCGCACCTGCGGCGCAGCACCAGTGAGGGCGGGCTGGCGACGGGGGAGGAAATCCACACCTGCCTGGCTCTGATGGCGGGTCTGAATTTGCTGGATTGGACACCCGACCAGCCCGATCCCGACATCACGCCCTTGCTGCTCGACACCCAACACCCTGGCAGCATCCCCGATCTCATCGAGCGCGTGCAGTTCAACGCCGCCGCCGCTCGGGATCGCCTGTCCGATGACACTTGGCGGCTGCTGAATCGTCTGGATGCCGATGCGCCCAGCCATCGCCGCCCGCCTCAAGCGGCAGAGATGCTGCAGAGCCTGGACGCACTCATTCTCGATACCGCAGCCTTTGGTGGCATGCATCTGGACAATGTGACGCGCGGCCATGGGTGGCGCTTTTTGGAAATCGGCCGCCGCCTGGAGCGGGCCGCTACGAATCTCGAAATCCTGCGCTTTGGTGCCGGAGCATCTCCCGCGCGCCTCGTCCCGCTGCTGGAGATCTGCGATAGCACCATGACGTACCGCCGGTTGCACTTTGCGGCACCGACGCTGCCCTTGACGCTGGACTTGCTGCTCCAGGATGAGAGCAATCCACGCTCCGTGTTTTTCCAGCTTGATGCGCTCCTCCAGCAGACTTCGGCTCTGCCCGCAGAGAGCGCAGAGGGACCACCGAGTTCCGAGTTGAAAAAAGCCGCCGCCATCCGCGAGGCGGTGCAGCAATTCCCCATCTCCACGCTGAGCGCCGAGGCCCGTCTGGAGCCCGCCCTCACTCAGCTCTGCGTGGCCCAAGTTGCCGAGCTGGAGACGTTTTCCGATCTCCTCACCGAGCGCTACTTTTCCCACGCCAATCGGCACAAGTACCGGCCCAACTCGCCTTCCTCGCCGTGAGATATTCCATCATTCACCGCACCAGCTACGCCTACGGCAGTCCGGTCATGCTGGCACACTATTTGGCGCGGCTCGCTCCCCGGCAGCTCCCGCACCAGGAGTGCCCCTGGCATGAGGTGGAAATCCGGCCCCGTCCCGCCACCCGCGCCACCCGGGTAGATTATTTCGGCAACAGCAGCCACTACTTCGAGATCGAAGGTTCCCACGACATGCTCGATGTCGTGGCTCGCAGCCTCGTGGAGATCCGCCCACCGCCTGAGGTGGAGGCCACCGCCACACCCGCTTGGGAAACCGTGCGCGATTCCGCCCGCCACAGCGT
>JAGRPD010000628.1 GCA_020439875.1 Verrucomicrobiales bacterium | reverse complement strand
AGCGAGGCGTTTTGAGGATCGGTGGCGAGGTTGCTGTTCTCGCCGGGATCGGTCTCGTGATCGTAGAGTTCCTGAGCGGCGATTTTTTGAGTCTCCTGCTCCAGCCACTCGATGTAGCGATAGCGCTCGGTGCGCATGGCGTAGCCCATGAAGGTGCCGTTTTTTTCGGGGCGCAGGAATTGACTGAAGGCCGCCTCTTTGACCTGCGTGGCGCTGCCGGTGAGCAGGGGGGCGAGACTGACGCCTTCGAGCGCAGGAGGTACAGGCAGTCCGGCCAGATCGGCGAGGGTGGGGTAGAGGTCCAGCAGCTCCACCAGGGCATCCGATGCGGTGCCGTTGGCGGCGGCTCCTGGCAGGCGGATGATGAGCGGGGTGCGGGTGTCGATCTCGTAGTTGGTTTGTTTGCACCAGCCGCCATGCTCGCCGAGCTTCCAACCGTGATCGCTCCAAAGGACGACGAGGGTGCGCTGGCTGAGATGGAGGTCATCGAGTTCCTCCAGCAGACGACCGACCTGCGCGTCGATGTAGGACACGGCGGCGTAGTAGCCGTGCTTGAGTTCGCGCTGCTGGGCCTCGCTGAGGGGGCCGTCTTTCGGCCAGGGCGCGTCGGCGTAGTCCATGTAGTCTCGCAGTTCATAAAAGCCGCCTTGGGACTGGCCAAACGCCACCTCGGGAGCATCGCGAGGGAGCTGGCGGTTCGTGGCGAGCGGAATGTCGGCACGATCGTAGAGATCCCAGTATTTGCGGGGAACGACGAATGGGAGATGCGGGCGAATGAATCCGACGGCGAGGAAAAACGGCTGCGGGTCGGGGGCGAGCCGACGCAGGGCGGTGATGGCTTGTTGCGCGATGGCTCCGTCGATGTGCTGCTCGTCGGGCAGGTCCAGTACCTCGGTGGCGGAGGCTCGGAGGCGGTCGATCCGCGCCTGGGGTGCTCCATCGGCGTGCATTTTTTTTCGTTGGTCCGCCAGCTTTTCGAGCGCGGGTTGAGACCAGGTGGGGCGGTCCGGCCAGACATGCGGTTCGTCCCACGACACGGGGTCTGGCCACGGATTGTGGAAGATTTTGCCGAAGCTGAGCGCGCGGTAACCGTGGCGGCGAAAGTGCTGCGGCAGGGTGACGACATCGGGCTGCACGGTTCGCATTTCCGTGGCGAGATCCCAGACGCGGGTGGAGTCCGGACGCAGGCCGGTCATCAGCGAGACGCGGGAGGGATTGCACACTGCCTGCTGACAGTAGGCGCGACGGAAGAGCACGCCGGAGGCGGCGAGGCGGTCGAGATGCGGAGTCTGAACGTGGGGCACACCGAGGCAGCCGAGGTCGCCACGCAAGTCATCCACCGCGATGAACAGGACATTCAGCGGTGGATCCGCCGCCGCTGCTAGCTCGGCGGTGAGCAGGCTGAGGAAAAGCAGCGGTTTCATGGGGGAGGTGGGGCTTGATCTGCCATGGGACTCGGGCAGGGTGAGGGCATGGAGGCACGCATTACGATCGTCACATTGGGCGTCGCGGACGTGGATCGGTCGATCCGTTTTTACCGCGATGGTTTGGGTTTTTCAACTCAGGCGAAGGCGGGGGATCCGATCGCCTTTTTCGCAACTGAAGGGGTGCGCCTGGCGGTGTACCCACGGGAGAAGCTGGCGGAGGACATCGGCGTCGCAGAGGGGGCGGGAGGAGAATTCGGCGGCATCACGCTGGCACACAATGTGAGAAGAAAGGAGCAGGTGGAGCAGGTGCTGGCGCTGGCCGAACGCTCGGGTGGTCGGGTGGT
>JAGRPD010000627.1 GCA_020439875.1 Verrucomicrobiales bacterium | reverse complement strand
TGGCCTCACTGCGGCCACCTACAGGTCTCAGCGCTCACCAGCTTACGATGCGGCGAGCCTTCCATCCTCGTCTTTGCAAGCCTTGGCTAGGTCACGCCAGATCGAGCAGGATCTTGCCTTCCCGTCCCGACTCGGCGGCGTGGCGTAGGGCTTCGGCGGCTTCGCTCATCGGATAGATTTTTTCTACCGGAAGTCGCAGCTGCTGGTTCATGAGCATTTCCGTGAGGGGCTCCAGCACTTCATAGAGCGCTCCTGGTCCTGCATGCTCCAGCCATCGGCTGACCCAGAGGCCTTTGAGTTGGAGGTTCTTGAAAATCAAAAAGCGATTCGGCACTTTCAAACTGCGCCGACTCATCGCGCCGTAGGTGACCATCGTGGCTCCTGGGGAGAGCAAGTCCATCAGACGAATGGCGCTGTCCCCACCGACGGCGTTGAGTCCCAGCTGCAAGTGGGCGTCTCCCAAATGCTCTTTTGCGGCAGCCAACCCCGCTGCATCGTCGAGGAAAACCGCCGTGGCACCGAGCTGGCGCAGGGGTTCGATCGCTTCTTCTCGGCGGACGAAGCTGAGCGTGCGCAGGCCGCGCTGGGCGGCGATTTGCACGATGGCTTGGCCGACGGCGGAATTGCCGGCATTTTGCGCCACCCAGTCGCCCTCGCTCAAGTCGGCGAACTCTCGCAGCAACAGCCAAGCGGTGACGGGATTGATGCGCAGCATCGCGGTCTGGACGGGGTCCAAACCGGCGGGCAGACGGGCAAAAAACTGCTCTTCGGCCACCATTTGCTGGGACCAACAACCCGCTCCGATGAGCGGGATGACCGCGTCTCCCACGGCGAGGGACTGCACGCTGGAGCCGATGGCTTCGACCGTGCCAGAGGCTTCGTGACCTGGAATGCAGGGCGGGTGAGCTGCGCGTCCGTAGGTGCCTTCGATGAAATTGAGGTCGGCAGGATTCACCGGCGCGTAGCGCAGCCGGATGCGCACGTCATGCGGGCCGAGCGCTGGCAGCTCGTGCGGGGCGAGCTGGATGACCTCATGCGGGATGCCGGTGCGATCGATTTTCAGGCAAAAAGAAGACATGCCTGCAGCATGGCGCGGAGCAGGGCTCGTTCAAGCCCAGCCTGCGGAGCGACCTCAGCAGCGAAAGTGACCTGTGCTGAAAAATCTTTAGCCCCAAAGGCTCGTCGGATATTCACCGGCCTCCACCAGCGCCTGAATCGCCGCGACGACTTGCGCTTTGTCCTCAGGGTAGGTGACGCCAAACCACTTGCCCGTTGATTCCAAAACTCGCACATCGGCCTGGCCGGTCTGGATCAGGCTATCCACTTCTTTCGGCACATAGCATTCGGATTTTTCCTCGCCACCGCGTTCGCTCAAAAAGGCGGTAAATGCCTGGCGCAAATGACCGAAAATATCCGGGGTGAAGCCAAAATAGTTCATCGAGACGACTTCCTCTCCGGTCAAGGCGACGGGATGTTCGGGGTCTTCGCGGTTTTCTGCTCCGGCTTCCGTCTTGAAGATTTTGGTCATCTCGGTGACGGAGCTGAGAAAGCCGTCTTTCGTGACGCAGACACCGCGAGCGACGCTGCCGAATTCCGAGAGGGTATTTTTGAGGTAAAAACCCACCATCGAGTAATGGGAGACGCCGTCCTCGGGGCGAGGTTGAGTGAGGTCGGCGGCGATCTTTTCAAAGGCGTCCCGGCCATAAAAGTCGTCGGCATTGATCATCAAAAAGGGCTCTTGAATGCAGCTTTCGGCAGCCAACACAGCGTGAGCGGTGCCCCAGGGTTTGGTGCGACCTTCTGGCACGGTGAAACCTGCTGGAAGATCGTGCAGATCCTGAAACGCATACTCGACGCGGATGCGGTCTTTGAATCGATCTCCCACTTTGGCCCGAAACTCGTCTTCAAACTCCCGCCGAATGACGAAGACGACTTTGCCGAAGCCCGCGCGGAGGGCATCGAAGACGGAGTAATCGAGCACCACCTCGCCGGAGGGACCCATGGCGTCCAGTTGCTTCAGGCCGCCATAGCGGCTGCCCATTCCGGCGGCGAGGATGAGAAGAGTCGGTTTCATAAAGGGTCGGTACCCTCGGGAGGGATCGAAGGGGCGTCAAGTTGCCATGGTGAGGAGGGCCTCGGCCATGGGGTGTGGATCAGGTCAGGCGACGCGGCCGCAGCATTGCTTGTACTTTTTGCCCGAGCCACAAGGGCAGGGATCATTGCGGCCAACGGATTTGGCGGCGGGCACGGGCCGCACGACTTGCCGCGCGGGGGCGGCGGCTCCAGAGGCTCCTGGCAGGATGAGGCGGGGGCCGTCCTTTGCGGGATTGTGCGAGGGCGGGGGCTCGCTGGCCGCGCGCCCACCGCGTGGCGCGGCGTCCTGCTGAGATTGCTCGGCCTGACGGCGCTGCATCATGGCCATTTGCTGAAGCATCTGCTCAAAGGCCGCGAGCTGATCGGTGCTGCGGAAGAGGTTGCTGAGCACCTCGTTGTTGATGTTTTGCATCAACTCCGAGAAGATGGAGAAGGCTTCTTGCTTGAATTCGAGGATCGGATCTTTCTGACCGTAGGATCGCAGGTTGATGCCCTCTTTCAGAGCGTCGAGCGCGTAAAGGTGCTCCTGCCAGAGGCGATCGATGGCATCGAGCAAGATGCGGTTTTCGATCTCTTGCAGCGCCTGAGGGTGCGCGCCTTGAATCTTGAGATCGTAGGCGGCGAGGACGCGCTGGGTGAGGAAGGCGACGTTGCCATCGATGTCGCGCGAGGCGAAATTGGCCTCTTGAGGGCTGAGGGCGAGGGGGAAACTGGAGTTCACCCAATGCAGCAGGCCTTCGTAATTGGCGGCTTCGGGAGCGCCGCGCGGGATGAATTCCTCCACCCGCTCGATCATGGCCTTTTCCACCGCTTCGTTGATGAGGAGGCGTGGATCGTGGCTGGTGAGCACCTCATTGCGCCACTCATAGATGACCTCCCGCTGCTGGTTCATCACGTCGTCAAACTCGAGCACCCGCTTGCGCCAGGTGTAGTTGCGCTGCTCCACCCGCTTCTGAGCGGTCTCGACGGAGCGGTTCAGCCAGGGGTGTTGCAATTCCTCCCCCTCCTTCATGCCGAGACGTTCCATCATCTTGGTCATGCGTTCGGCGGCTCCGAAGTTGCGCATCAGATCATCCTCGAAGCTGAGGAAAAAGCGGGATGCACCGGGGTCTCCCTGACGCGCGGAACGGCCTCGCAGCTGGCGGTCCACGCGGCGAGATTCGTGGCGCTCGGTGCCGAGCACAAAGAGGCCGCCGAGTTCCGGGACGTTCTCTCCCAGTTTGATGTCGGTGCCTCGACCCGCCATGTTGGTGGAGATGGTGACCGCACCTTTCTGACCGGCGCGGGCCACGATCTCCGCCTCTTGCCGGTGATATTTGGCGTTGAGGACGGAGTGAGGGATCTTTTGCAGCTTCAGCATGCGGCTGACCGTCTCCGAGGCCTCGACGCTGGCGGTGCCGACGAGGATGGGTTGCCCTTTGGCGTGCAGCTCGCGGATGAGTTCGATGACAGCGTTGTACTTTTCCCGCCGGGTCTTGTAGATGCTGTCGTTGTGATCAAGGCGCAGCACGGGCCGGTTGGTCGGGATGGTGAGGACGTCCAACGCGTAGATGTCGTGAAACTCGGCCGCGTCAGTCTCCGCCGTGCCGGTCATGCCGCCGAGTTTTTGGTAGAGGCGGAAGTAGTTTTGAATGGTGATGGTGGCCAACGTTTGGGTCTCGGCATCGATTTGAACGCCTTCTTTGGCCTCCACGGCTTGGTGCAAGCCGTCACTCCAGCGGCGGCCCGCCATTTTTCGACCGGTCTGTTCATCGACGATGATGACCTTGTTGTCTTCGACGACGTACTGGACGTCTTTTTCATACATGCAGTAGGCACGCAGGAGCTGACTGATCTGATGGATGCGCTGGCCCTGGTGATCGAGCTTTTGCTGCATGGCGGCCTTCTTGTCCCGCCGTTCGGCGTCTGAGAGGGTGGTGTCGCCATCGATCTCCGAATAAATGGTCGCCAAATCTGGCAGGACGAAGGCGTCTGGATCATCGGGATCCAGGAAGTTCCGCCCCATCTCGGTGAGGTCTGCGTCGTGAGTTTTTTCATCGACGCTGAAATAGAGTTCCTCCTTGAGTTTGAAGAGTTCGGTCTTTTGCGGGTCTTGATAGGCGGCGAGTTCTGCCTTTTCCCGCGCCCGACGCAGCTCGGGCGTCTCCATGCAGCGCAGTAGGCCACGGTTTTTGGGTTGGCCCAAATGGACCTGAAAAAGGCAGCGGCCCGCCACTTCGAGGTCACCCGCCTCGGCAGCGGCTTTGGCGTCGGAAACGAGCTTGTTGCAGAGGGTGGTTTGGCGGCGCACGAGCTGCTCGACGAGCGGTTTGTACCGCTCGAACTGGTGCGTGCTGGCTGCCGAGCTGACCGGACCACTGATGATGAGAGGGGTGCGGGCTTCGTCGATGAGCACGGAGTCCACCTCGTCGATGATGGCGAAGTAATGGCCGCGCTGGACCTGAGATTCCTTGTGGCGAGCCATGCCGTTGTCTCGCAGGTAATCAAAGCCGAACTCGCTGTTGGTGCCGTAGGTGATGTCGCACTGATACTGCTCCCGCCGCAGGGGTGGCGGCAGGTCGTTTTGAATGCAGCCGACGGTGAGACCGAGGAATTTGTAAAGTACCCCCATCCACTCGGAGTCGCGGCGTGCGAGGTAGTCGTTGACGGTGATGACGTG
>JAGRPD010000067.1 GCA_020439875.1 Verrucomicrobiales bacterium | reverse complement strand
TCAAAGTCGTTGACAGCACTCTCTGCCTGGGTCTAGAAGTGCCGGTAACCAAAGGACAAGGTCGCAATAGTGGGGAGGGCAAAGTTGATGTCGGCACTAAAGGCATGCTGGGTGAAGTCACGCATCGCCCGATTGGAGTCCGTGTGACCGTAATGGTAACCCACTCCCATGCGGACGCGCTGTCCGATCTGGTGTCCAAAGTAGGCATCAAAGCCGTGCTGCTTGAGGTTCTCAGCTTGGAGCCCGCCAGACATCTTGGCGTTTTCATAGTAACCACTGAGGGAAAGGCGACTGCCGCGCCAGGCAACGATGCCGATGCCGTAGTTGATGTAGTCCGCCGTGACGTAGTTGCTGATGTTGTTCAAAGCCGACTCGTGACCAAAGGACAGCACATGGTTGATGCTGGCGTTGAGCTGATTGGAGAGGGTGACGTTGTAGTAGTAGTCCGTCAGATCCGAGGTGTCTCGGTTGTTGGAATTGTATTGGGCGTTTTCGGCAGCGAGCACCAAGTTCTGATTGGTGAGCAGCGTTTGCGCCATCGTCAAATCTTTGTTGGCCTTCTTGAGTTCCGCCTCGGTGAGACGACCACTGGTGATCGCCTGATTGAGGTTGGAAATGTAGAGGTTGGTTTGATCGATATCCTTCTGAGTGACCGTGCGACTGAAGGCGGGAGGATCGTCAAAGTTGAAGTCCTGCAAGCCACCGGCAACACGCAGGAAGGTGTTTTCACCCAGCGGCGTGGCGAAGACCAATCCGAGGTTGGCCAGAACACCATCGTTGTTGTACTGCTGCGGATACCGGACCCAGCTCATGCCTCCTTGGAGCGATAGCGACCAGGTGCCAGAAGGACTCCAGGTGAGATTGCCATAGATGGAATCCATGTCGCGATTGAACACGTCAAACTGGTCCTCCAACGCCCGCGAGTTGGAGTGCATGTAGTTGGCAGAAAGAGTCCAGTCGGAGTTGATGGCCCATTGAGCGGCCATACCGGCGTCATTCTGAAACACACCAAAGATTTGGTTGGCGGAGAGGCCAAAGTCATTGCGGACTGCCGGACGAACGGACATCCGATCATACAGGACGACGAAGACGGGACCGATTTTGAGGTCAAATGCGATCGATGAGCCGGGAAGGACGTTGAGCACAAAGTCTCCCGAGCCGTAGGGAGCCACTTCCGGATGCTCAAAGTAATGGTCAAACCCCAAGGACGTGGTCAGCGTCAATCGGTTGTGGCGGGTCACTTGATAATTGGCATCGACATTGAGCAGCAAGGTGCCAATGAAGTCTTCCACTGGATTGGTGGAGGAACGTGTGACGTTGTCATTGTACTCTAAGCCGCCGTACAGACCGAAGCCGATGTTCACACCACCCATCTTGAGGTTGCGACGCCCTCCCATGAAGGGATCCGAAACGTAAGTTGGGGCGAAGAAGGTGGATGGCGAGGTGTATTGGCCGGAGTAAAAGGTGTAATCGCTCGCTCCGCGGGCGGAACCCGTCACACCAGAATTGTAGGAAGGCTGGCCCATTTGCCGCGCGGCTTCAACGGCGCTGTGGACGTAGGATTGACCCATCTCCCGCTCATCTTCGGTGTAGCTGCCACGATCGTAGTCATAGACCGCCTGTCCGCCGCGGACCCCTGCATCTCCCAAGCCGGAAGTCGAGACCCGGGTGCGCAGGTCATCGAAAAACAACCCTGTTTGCGATGGTGAAGCACCATACTGAGCAAACACGGTTGAGACCGGGGACAGCGTAGCCAGGAGCATGGCTGCGCGAATCAAACGTTTCGTCGAGGCGAATCGGTCGGTGGAGTGCATAGACATCGGGAAGATAAACCAGAGAGGCGGTCGGAGACAAGCCTCTTCAGGAAAAAAGTGAGCTGGCTGGGGAGATTTCAGAGAATTACGGAAGTTTTATCGCAGGTGAGATGAATTCTGCCCAGCACTTTTTTTCCGATTTTTCAGAAAATTCTGAGCCGGTTTCCCACGAAAGCGCCCAAGGCAGGGTTCGCTGCACCTGGATTCGGGCTCTCAATCCTCCAGGCTGCGTGCTGGAGGAGTCGAATTTCGGGCTCGCGCCAGAGGTCGGTGGCGCAATGATGCCCGCTCATTCTTTACTTCCAGCGAACCCGCAACACCGGAGGAGAGCAAGGAGAGAGCGAGCATGAAAAATCAGAGAGCGAGCATGAAAAATCGCTGTCTTCTTGCGCCCCGGCGCATTTCCCCATCATCGTTTTGAAAATCGGTAGGCGCGATGCGGGCGAGAGGAATCTTCGTCCCACTCATCGCCTCAATCCCCGGCTCTATTGAGTTGGGACGAGGTTTGGGACGAAGATTGATGAGGTTTTTGATGAGATTTCAATCCATCATGATCCAGGGTTGCTTGCCTCGCGGTCGAAAATCGAGTTCGAGCTGGACCTCGCGGGACTTCAAGTCCTCCAGGTTGAGCCGCGAGCCGCCGGAGGTCACGGGTGCGACGGCGATGATGCTGCGGAGTTTGCGAAACATTTTTTGGAGGTGGGGACGGGGACGATTTTGCATGGCGCTTAAACTGTTCATATGAAACCTATACTGTTCAATAGAATAGTCAATCGCGATCGATGCAAAAATTCTGGGATTTGACCAGACGACTCGGGGAAGGCAGCCTTTGGGTATGACCCCGAGTTCTCCACGTCTCTCCATTCCCCGCTACGCCATGGCTTTGGCCCACGTGGCCAGTCTGCGCTCGGAGGATCCCTACCGACAGGTGGGGGCTGTGGGGTTGGATTTCGACAATCGGGTGATCGGTACGGCCTACAACGGCCTCGCGCCGGGCCACAATGCGAGTCCGGAGTTTTGGGCGGATCGCGATGCGCGCCGCAGCTTCATGATCCATGCGGAGGTGAATCTGTGCAGTCTTTTCACGCGTGGCACGGTGCGGCTGGTGGCCTGCACCACGGAGCCGTGCACCAGCTGCATGCAAATGCTGTGCGCCTACGGGGTGCGAGAAGTTTATTACCGGGATGCTTACGAAGGCTCTGAGGCGCGGGCCATTTGTGAGCTGTACGGCATTCACCTGGAGCAGATCGAGGACTATCCGGCGGCACCAGCGATGCTGTGAGCGAGATCAAGCACTCGATTCCGCCTGCAGCAGCACCTCCCGCGAAGCGCGAGCGATGAGCTGGACGGCGGGGTGCTTCAGCGAACTCTCCACCGTGATGATGTAGGCGGCAAAGGAGCAGTCGATGGGATCTCCGAGCGGATGGAGGTCGTAGCGTGTAGTGGCATCGTGCACGACGGTGGTGGCCACGGGCACGACTCCGAAGCCGTCAGCGGCGGCGGTTTTCATGAGCGCGGAGTCATCAAACTCCGCCACCACTCGGGGGCGCAGGCCATTGGTCTCGAACCAGTGATCGAGCTGAAGCCGCCAGGCGGAGGAAGGGGTGGGCATCAGCAGCGGGGCACCGCGCAGGCTGTCGGGGAAGTTTTTTTTCAATTTCTTCACCCAGGAGCGACCTGCACAAAAGGTGACGGGGGCATTTCCCAGCAGATGACTGAAGGCGCGGATCGGCATGCTAGCGGGAGCGGGTTCATCCGCCAGCACCATGTCGAGACGGCCCAGCACCAGCTGGGCGAGCAATTCTTCGGTGCGCCCTTCGGTGCAGGTGACGGTGAGTTGGTCCATCTGGCGGACGGCGGGCCGGATGAGATTCCAGGCGAAGAGTTTGGCAAAAGAATCCGTGATGCCGATCCGAAGGCGCTGGCCTTGAGCACCTCCGGTGCCGCTGAGCGCATCGAGCATTTTCGCTCCGAGACCGAAAATGTCATTGGCGTACTCCATGACGAGACGGCCCTGCGGGGTGAGCTTCAGCCCCCGACCGGAGCGACTGAAGAGTGAGACGCCGAGAAGCTCCTCCAAGGCTTTGATCTGCGCGCTGATGGTGGGCTGGGAGATGTTCAGTTTTTCGGCAGCCACCCGCAGGCTGCCGTGACGAGCTACCTCCCAGAAATAGCGCAGATGATGGTAGTTGAGGAGCGAAGGCTGAATCATGAGGGTTCGTAAAAAACGAATTATTCTCGGCAATCGGAGGTGTCGTCAAATGATCCTGCACCCCTCGGCTTCCATTTCACCCCTGAAGCCCGAGCCAACCATATGCGTGCGTTTTCCCATCCACAGGCTCGCTGAGAGGCTCAGGCACGGCCCATCAATCCCCGGGCCTCGGCTTCCTCCGCGAGAAACTGAAGACGCCAACGGGATCGGGGGAGCTTGCCTCGGGCATCGGGCACGAGATCCGGCCGCATCCACCAATGGCGGGGTTGCTGCCAGGTCGGCAAATGAGCCGCGAGGCCTCGGCGCAACTCCTCGACCGGCACACGGGGATCCACATTGACGCAGGCGACGATTTCCTCCACGCGAGCGGGATCGTGGCTGGGCACGCCGAAGACGAGGCAATGCTGCACCAGCGGCAGGCGGAGCAGGGCGTGCTCGATCTCGGCGGGCGAGATTTTGCGACCCGCGACGTTGATGCACTCGGTCTGACGACCGATGAGGCGGACCTCGCCTCCACTCAAATCGGCGAGATCCGTGGTGAGAAAGGAGCCCGCTCCGAGGCGCTGGGCGACGGCAGGTCCGGCATCGAGATAGCCCTGGGCGACGGCGGCACCGGAGACCCGCAGGCAGCCATCTGGATCCAAATCCAGCGTCACTCCAGCCATCGCGCGACCGACGAGATGGGCGTCCGTCCGCGGCTGGGGCGAGTCATCGTAGGCGATGCCGCCACACTCGCTGGATCCGTAGAAATTGTGAACCTTGAGACCGGTCTGCTCGAAAATTTGGCACTCCAGCTCGAGCGGCATCGGAGCCCCAGCGGAAATAGCAGTCGCCACGGGAGCCTCGGCCAAAACGCCCGCCTGATGCCAGCTGCGCCAGAGTGCCGGCACGGCGGGCAAGGTCAGCCGCAGCTGCTCCTGACGCGCGAGGTCGAACGCGGCACGCACGGCAGCGGGCAGCGGAGAGGGCGGCACCCAGAGCGGCATGCCGTGCAGCAGCAGGGGCAGCACCAGATTGGAAAAGCCGTACGAGTGAGTGGCGGAGATGGCCACCAGGTTCGGAGCCCCGAGGTCGAGAGCCATGGTGGCGAGGATGGCGCGGGCATCGGCCGCCAGTTGAGCCCCGGTGAAGGCGATGCGCTGGGGCCGCCCGGTGGAGCCGGAGGTGGTCTTGATGTGGACGGTGTCCGGAGGCAAATGCCCGAGGCGCTCGATCACGCCGTCCGTCGATTCCAACGGCATCAGCACGGCCCCATCCCGCCAGGCGGTGAGCACCGTCAGCAGCAGTTCCGGCACGCCCTGACCAGCGGTGACGGGCAGCCCCTCCCCAGCAGCGACGACGGGCCGAGCATCGAGGTGCCTCTGCAGATCGTCAAAGGTCCAGTCCTCAGGCAGCGAGCCGTCCGCGCGCAGGCAGCGGACCGCCAGGGCCGTTCCACGGGCCTGACGCGTGCGCTGCCACTGATCAAAAAGCTGCATGGGGCCGACGATGCGCCCGTCGAACGAAAGATTCAAGCACCCAAGGTCATTCCGAATCTTGCGTCTGGGCGTTCCTCTGGCTATGAAGCGGCATGGCTTATCTCCGTGGCACTCCAGCAGCCGAACCCGTGCGCGTCGTCGTCACCGGGATGGGCGTGGTCACCTCGCTCGGCAGGGGCTGCGGAGCGCAGGCCGGATTTCGCCACGCAGCGGACGGACTGAGGCCATTGACCGCCTTTGACGCCAGCCGCCAACGCACCCAGCTAGCAGGCCAGGCGGACCTTCAACCGCTGCCTGCGGGTCACGGCCTGAGTCCGCGTCAGGTCGCGCGGCTAGATCGCGCTACCCAGCTGCTACTCGGCGCGGGATTGGAAGCCTACGCTCAGGCGGGATGGGCGGCCAGTACCGAGCCGGTGCCACTTTGTTTTGGCACCAGCGCCGCCGCCATGCCGCTGGGTGAGCGCTATTATCAGGAAAAAACCTCCACTCCCAGGCAGCAACGCGGTTTGGCGCATCTGGCGCTCAATTACCAACCAGCGAGCCAAGTCCGCCTGCTGGCTGACGCCCTGCGAGTGACGGGGCCGATGCAGGTCATCGCCAACGCCTGCGCATCCGGCTCCAACGCCATTGGTCACGCCTTTCACCTCATCCGCTCTGGCCGCGCCCACCGCGCCATCGCCGGTGGTTACGACGGCCTTTCGCAGTTGGTGTTTGCGGGGTTTGACTCGCTCCAGGCGCTGAGCACCACACGGCCCCGCCCATTTGCGGCGGATCGCGATGGATTGGCTCTCGGAGAAGGAGCTGCCGTCCTGCTGCTGGAGCGGCGGCAAGACGCGCTGGCTCGCGGAGCGACCATCCTGGGAGAGATTGCGGGTTACGGAGCCGCCACAGACCTGCACCACCTGACGCAGCCTCACCCGCAGGGAGACGCCGCCCTTTGCAGCATGACCGCCGCCTGCGCGGAAGCGGGCTGGACCCCGAGCCAGGTCGATTACATCAACGCCCACGGCACCGGCACCCCCCTCAACGACGGCTCCGAAGGGGCTGCCATCTGCCGCTGGGCGGGCGAGGCTGTCTCCGCCATCCGCGTCAGTTCGACCAAGGGCTCCATCGGTCACCTGCTGGGAGGAGCCGGAGCGGTGGAGGCCGCTCTCTGCCTGCTCGCACTGCGCGGCGGCTGGGTGCCGCCCAACGTGCCCGTGCCGAACCCCGATCCCGTCTGCCATTTCCAGCTCATCCAAAAACCACTGGATGCGCCTCTGCGCCGCGTCCTATCGAACTCCTTCGGCTTCGGTGGAGCCAATGCCACCCTCGCCCTTCAGCACCCCGATCTCGCCCATTCATGACCGCTGCCGCCATCGAACTCGCAGGCTGGGGGGCCGTCTCTCCAGCAGGCTGGAGCGCCGCCGCCCTCTCCGACGCGCTGCGGGCAGAGACCGTTTTTCCCATCGAGGAAGAGCGTCGCAGTGAAAACGCACCCGCTGCCCGCTACCGGCGCGTACCCGCCTGGTCCAGCCCACCGGCCTGGCTGCGGCAGCCACGCCTGCGCCGCGTCAGCCCGATCAGCCGGTACGCGGTCTCCGCCGCTCTGGAGGCCCTGCAAACCCGCCCCACACAGCCCTCCGACTCCGCAACCCACTCCCTCGGCGTCATTTTCGCCGTGCAAAATGGCAGCGTGAATTTCAGCCGCCGCTTTTTCAGCGAGGTATTGAGCGATCCCACCCTGGCCAGCCCCATCCTTTTTCCCGAGACCGTTTTCAACGCCCCTTCCAGTCACGTCTCCGCCCTGCTCGCCACTCCCGCGCTGAATTACACCCTGGTCGGCGATGCGGGGCAATTCGTCGCCGCTCTCGACCTCGCCGCCCAGTGGTTGCAGGACGGTCGCGTCAGCGAGTGCCTCGTCGTCACCGCCGAGGAAAACGACTGGCTCAGCGCCGAGGCCCTGCCGCTGTTTCATGGCCCGCGCATCGCCAGTGATGGGGCCGCCGCACTCTGGCTCCGCCCCACCGCCGATCCCACCCCCGGCAGCATCCTGCTGGATGCCGTCACCGACGCCATCACCCTCTCCGCAGGCATCTCCCGCAGCGACGCCTGCGCACAGTTGCGCCGGGAGCTGGCTCCGCAGCCGGGCGATCTCCTTCTCAGCGCCGCTGCCGGAGCGCCAGCCTGGGATGCCCCGCACCAGGCCGCCTGGCAGGACGCCTCCGTCATCACCCAGGCGATCCAGCCCACCCTCGGCCATGGCTTTGCCGTGCTCGGCGGCTGGCAATGCGTGGCCGCCTGCGAGATGCTGCGCACCCTGCAGCCCGCCCCGCAGCGCGCCCTCATCGCCGCTGACACTGGAGCCTCTCAGGTGGTCGGAGCCCGCTTCATCGTCGTCTGATTTCCCCACTCCCCTTCTCCATGTCCCGCAGCGTCCTCATCACTGGAGCCAATGGCGGTCTCGGCCTCGCCATCTCCCGCGCCTTTCTCGAAGCACCCGGAAATTTCACCGTCTGGCTCGGCGTCCGCCATGGCCGCACCGCTGCCGAAGCCCTCGCGGCCGAGTTTGCGCCCCGCGCTCAGGTGATCGACCTCGACGTCACCCAGCCTGACTCCTGGACCCGCGCCGTCGCCGCCATCCCCACTGCTGATGGAGCCAGTACCGGACCCGACATCCTCGTCAACAACGCCGGCCACCACGAGGATCAATTGCTCGCCATGATGACCGACGAAGCGTGGCAGCGCGTGATCGACGCCAGCCTGCATGGCACCTTCCTCGGCTGCCGGGCCGTCGTCCGCGGCATGATGAGCCGCCGCCACGGCCGCATCATCAACATCGCCTCCCTCAGTGCCCTGCTAGCTCCCTCTGGCCAGGCCAACTACGCAGCGGCCAAAGCGGGCATCCTCGGCCTCAGCCAATCCTTTGCCAAAGAAGTCGCCCGGGCCGGCATCACCGTGAATAGCCTCTGCCCCGGCTACATCGAGACCTCAGCCCTGGCCGAGATGACCCCAGAGCAACGACGCGCCGCCTGCATGAAGGTGCCCATGCGCCGCCTCGGCCGCCCCGAAGAAGTCGCCGCCGCCGTCATCTTCCTCGCCTCCGACGCCGCCAGTTATATTACCGGATCCACATTGAAGATTGATGGCGGCCTGTTCTGACGCCAGTTTCATCTTCACCCCTGATCCTCTCCTCCCCGATATGGACGACCTCAAAACCGAAATCAAAACCCTGATGGTCAGCGAACTCATGCTGCCTCAAACGCCCGACGAAATCGCCGACGACACCCCCATCTTCAGCCCCGAAGGACTCGGGCTCGACTCCGTCGATGCGCTCCAACTCGTCGTCGCCGTCGAGAAAAAATTTGGCCTCAAACTCTCCGATGCCGACGTCGCTCGGGAGACGCTGAAAAACGTCAACGCTCTGGCCGACGCCATCACCCAACATCGCGCCAGCGCCTGATCCCCCATCGCCATGACCTGTGAGCAATCCGACGTCGATGAGCTGATCCGCCTCTATTACGAAGCCTTCAATCGCGGCGACCGCCCCGGCATGCTCCGCCTGCTGCATGAGCAGGTGGTTCACGACATCAATGAAGGCGGCAGCGAGATCGGCCTCGACGCCTTTGCCCGCTTCCTCCAGCACATGGACACCTGCTACGCGGAGCAGGTGGAGGACCTCGCCGTCATGGTGAACGAAGACAGCGCTCGCGCCGCCGCCGAGTTTTATATCCGCGGCGAATACCGCGCCACCGATGACGGCCTACCGCCCGCCACCGGGCAGACCTACCGCCTGCGAGTCGGCGCGTTTTTTGAGATCCGCGAGGGCCGCATCGCACGCGTCACCAACTACTACAACCTCAAAGATTGGCTTCGGCAGATCAGCACTGACCCCGGAGCAGCTCAATAGGCTCAATGACCGCTCATGCCCCTTTTCTCATGCGTTTGATTCCTCTGCTGCTCCTCGGCCTCAGCACCCTGCTCACCGCCGCTCCGCGTCCGCCCAACATCGTCCTCATCCTCACCGATGACCAAGGCTGGGGAGACATCGGCTGCCATGACAACCCCCACATCGACACCCCCGTCCTCGACCAACTGCGCGCCGACGGGGCCGAGTTGAACAATTACTACGTCTCCCCCGTCTGCGCACCCACCCGCGCCGCCCTGCTCACCGGACGCTACAACCTGCGCAGCGGCGTCCACGGCGTCACCCGAGGTGCCGAAGACATGCGCGAGGATGAAGTCACCGTCGCGGAGATTTTCAAATCCCACGGTTACGCCACCGGCTGCTTTGGCAAGTGGCACAACGGAGCCCATTACCCGCGAGATCCCAACGGTCAGGGCTTTGACGAGTTCCTCGGCTTCTGCGGCGGTCACTGGCTGCTGTACTACGATCCGCCCCTTCAGCACAACGACCACATGGTCACGCGCAAAGGTTACATCACCGACATCTTCACCGATGCGGCCATGGACTTCATCCGCGAGAAAAAAGATCAACCCTTCCTCTGCTACATCCCCTACAACGCGCCGCACAGCCCCTGGATCGCCCCACCTGAGTTGTGGAAAAAGTATCAGGCCAAAAATCTCCCCACTCCAGAGGAAGCGAACGCCTACGCCATGGTAGAAAACATCGACTCGAACATCGGACGCATCCTCGCCCTGCTCGATGAATTGAACCTCACCCAAGATACCATCGTCATTTTCACCACCGACAACGGCCCCAACTCGGATCGCTACAACGGCGGCATGCGCGGTCGCAAAGGCAGCACGCACGAAGGCGGCGTCCGCGTGCCTTTTTTCATCCGCTGGCCCGGCCACATCGCCCCCAACAGCCAGCTCAACGAGCCTGCCGCGCACATCGACGTGCTGCCTACTCTGTTGGAGCTTTGCGGGCTACCACGACAGCGAGATCCCGCTCACCCGCTGGATGGCATCAGCCTCGCTCGTCCGCTGCGCGGCATGCGCATCGCCCTCATCCCGCGCCCTCTCTTCATGCACTACAGCCGCAGCATGGAGGTGATGCCCGACAAAGGAGCCGTCCGCACCAGCCAGTATCGCGCCGTTTTGGAGCGCGCCAAAAAGGGCGGCAAGCCCGCCTGGCAGCTCTACGACATGCAGGCGGATCCGGCGGAGAAGAACGACCTCGTCACCGCCCAGTCCGATGAGCTGCGCCGCCTCACCGATGCCTATTCCACCTGGTTCTCCGACGTCACACAAAAGGGCTTTGACCGCCTCCCCATCGCCATCGGCCTGCCCGAGCGGCCCAGCGTCTGGCTGCAAGCGCACGAAGCCGTGCTCACCGCCGCCACCGCCGCCGACTCCATCCACTACGCCAACGGCAACGGCTTCACCCACGACTGGGTCGCCGGCTGGACCGATCCCGACGCCACCGTCAGCTGGCCTCTCCAGATCCACCGCTCGGGTCGCTACAAGGTCGAAGTCGAACACGCCGCCACCGCCGATCGCGCGGGCGGCACCCTGCGGCTTGACGTGGGCAGCAGCCAGCTCATCACGCCCCCCCTTCCCGTTTATGATCCCGCCCCTCTGCCCAAGCTGGATCAAGTGCCACGCACCCACATCGACGTGCCGGAGATCCCCTGGGAACCCCTCGCTGTGGGAGAGATCTCCCTGGAGGCTGGCGCGGCCGAATTGATCGTCCATCTTCAATCCCACGTCGGCTCCACCGGCCCTGACCTCAAAGCCGTACGCCTCACTTTCATCGAGCCCTAATCCCCAGCCTCACCTCTCTTTTTCGCCATGAATCAGATCGATCTCACCCAGCGCCGCGCCGTCATCACGGGAGCTGCTCGCGGCATCGGCCTCGCCATCGCCCGCCGCCTGCATGCCTCGGGCGCAGTCATCGCCCTTTGGGACGTGGATGCCGCCGCCTTGGAGCAGGCCGCAGCCAGCTTCAATGGTGGACCCTCCGTCACCACCGCCACCGTCGATGTGACTCAACGTCCCTCCGTGGAAGCCGCCGTTCGTACCAGCACCGCCGCCCTCGGTGGCATCGATATTTTGGTCAACAACGCCGGCATCGCCGGAGCCAATGCCACCACCTGGGAGACCAATCCCGAAGAGTGGCGGCGCGTCTTGGCCATCAATCTCGACGGCCCCTTCCACTGCTGCAGCTGCATCGTCCCCGGCATGATCGAGCGCGGCTACGGCCGCATCGTCAACATCGCCTCCATCGCCGGCAAGGAGGGCAATCCCAACGCCGCCCACTACAGCGCCTCCAAAGCTGGCGTCATCGCCCTCACCAAATCGCTCGGCAAAGAACTCGCCACGCGCGGCATCAGCGTCAATTGCATCACCCCCGCCGTCATCGAGACCGACATCCTCAAGCAGCTCACGCCTCAGCACATCGAGTACATGCTCTCCAAGATCCCCATGGGCCGCTTCGGGCGCGTCGAAGAAGCCGCCGCCATGGTCGCCTGGCTCGCCTCCGAAGATTGCTCCTTCAGCACCGGTGCCGTCTTCGACCTCTCCGGCGGACGCGCCACCTACTGAGCCGCCGGGGTTTCTTTGAGCCGGTAGAGATACGTCGTCATATCCCTGTCCTCCAGCGGCAGGAAAACCTCCATCCGCTCAAACTCGCCTCCCTCCTCCACCAGCGCCAGCAGCTCCGGCGAATAACGCGCCGCCGCCCCCCGGTGAGCGTAGCTCACCCACAGCGGACGCCCTCGCAGCCGGGAGAGTTTCATCAGCGCCTGCAGATCCTCCACTGATCGCAATCCGGTGAGCATCGGGTCATAGACATTGCCGTTGGCCCAAAACGCCGCCGTGAGAGGCTGGCGTGCCGCCTCCGTCGCCATGGATTCGGGATAGGGACCACCGCGCACCCGCACCACGGGAGCGCGCTCCTGCTGCTTGCCCCAGTGCATCAACCGCACATCGGCCCGCAAAAAAATCGCCCCACAGGCCACCACCGCCAGCCCGCCGATCACCCGCTGCCAGCCCGAGCGCCGAAGCCACACCACCAGACCGGCACCGATCGCCACCACCGCCCAGGCCAAGGTGAAATAGGTGTACCACCGCATCAATAGCATGCCCTGTACCCGACCCACCAACCACGCCAGCAACCAACCACCCGCCGCCGCCACCAACAAACGCCGTGGCGCACCTCCGCGCCGCCACAGCTCCCAGCTGCCGAGCCCCATCGTCACCACCAGCAGCGCCAGGGCCACCATCCATACCGGATCGCTCAACGCCCAGCGCTCCAGTGCCAGAGATCCCTCTACACCCGCAGCTAGGTCATTCCAGTTGCAGCCCGTCAGCAGCAGTCCCGTCGTATTTTGCCACCAATCCAGTCCCATCACCCCTCGAACCACAGTGTACTCCTTTAGCATCCGCATCAGGTCCGGCAGGATCGGCAGCATCAGTTGCAGCCCCGCCATCGCCGCCAGCACACTGGCCACCACCGGCCTCACCACCTGATCCCACCCCACCGTCCCACGCCGCCAGCGCCACAGCTGCCCCAGCATCAAAGACGCACTCAGCACCACCAGGTGGTACACGCAGCCGATGAAAGCCGTGGCCGCCACAAAAATGCCCGCACCATAGGTCAGCCAATCCACCCAGCGCCCTCTCCTCAGCGCCTTATCCAGCCCCCACCAAGCCAACGCCAAACCCAGCAGCATCAACGCGTGACCCCGCGCCTCTGTCCCATACATCACCATCCACGGATGCAGTGCCCCCACTCCCAATACCGCTACCCCAGCACCCCGCCCCAGCCGCCTCCCCGCCATCCCGCCGAGCAAGGCCACCGTCAGCAAACCCGCCACCAAGGACGGCAACCGCACCGCCCACTCCACCACCTCACCTGGCTCCGCCCAGCCCATTTTCTTCGCCCCATCCAGACACGCTCTGGCCAAGATCGAGAACGGTTGGGAATTGCTTCCATTGCTGTTGCGCCACACCGTTTCCACCCAGGTCACCGGCTTAAACACAGGCTCTTGCTCGGGACTTTCCAATTCCCAGTTGCCCGAAAACAAGCGCACATAGTTGTGGGCTTCGTCATTGTACAAACTCTGCTCCAGCCGCGGCAGGCGCACCAGCAGCCCCACCAGCAACAGCAGCCCCACCACCACTCGACGCCAGCGCCATCCCAGCCAGCGGGCTTCCCCTTCGTCCCCCTCCTGCATCCGGCCCGCCAGCGAATTCGGCCCCGCCCACCAGGGCAGCGTCGCCAGCAGCACCAGCGTCAAACCCGCGTTCACCAGCATCGCCTTCCACAGCAGCGCCGGACCAAACTCCTTAGCCAAAGCAGGTCGGCCACGCTGCGCCGCCTTTTCCAACAGACGGGGCCAATCATCCGCCATCGCCCAAACAATCCCCCCCAACAGCACCAGCAGCGCCAGCAGCACCACCGTCCACGATCTCCGGCCAGAGCGACTCTCATCCTCCCGCAGCGGCCACCAGGACCGCCACCAAGAACCAGCAGAAGAGGAATCAGAAACAGAGCGCGGCGCAGGCATGAGCAGCCCTCATTCAGCGATCACCCCCCTCCGAACGCAAGCGGAATAAGTGAACATCAAACTGCGTCTCCTCCAATCCACGCCGCGTCCCAACCTTTTCAAACACCCCCTCGTCCTCCACCACCTTCACCAAATCCGGCACCCGCTGACGAGCCACAGGCCCGTGAGAATAGGCCACGTAAAGATCCCGCCGCTGCGCCCGCGCCGCCGCCATCAACCTCTCCAAATCTGCCGCCGATCTCAGCTCCAGCCAATCCGCATCATACAACCGCGCGTCACACCAAAACCCGCACAAAATCGGCTCCCGCGCCCCTTTGATCGCCAGATACTCCGGATAAACCGCCCCCCTCACCCACTCCACCGGCCAGCGATTGGGTTGTTTGCCCGTATCCCACAGCATGCCCGTCACCCACGCACCTGGGGCGAGACATCCCACCAGCATCACACGCCCCCACCCTTTCGTCCCCAGAGCAGCCAGCGCCAGCACCAGCCAGGGCAGCGCAAAAAACAGGTACCACAAATTCAAATAGAACCCCTGAGCACGCGCCACCCCCCACGTCATCACCAGGCCAAGAGGCGTCGCCACTGCCAGCAACCGCGCCACGCCTCCGCGTCGAAGCATCGCCACACTGCCCAGCGCCACCGCCCCACCACCCGCTAAAACCCACACCCAGCGCAGCCAGACCGGCAGCCAAACCTGCACCGCCAGCTGCCCCGGATCTCCCCCAGAAACCGCCACCCAGCGCGTCCCTCCCAGCATCATGCCCACCGCATCGCGCAGCCACAGCGACCCCATTTCCCCGCGAAACGCCGGCTTATGCTTCAAAATGTGCAGCAGCTCAGGCAGGATCGGCAGCATCAGCAGACCCGCCATCGCAGCAGCCAGTCCCGCCGCCACCACAGGGCGCGCCACCCGACGCCACGCCATCTCCCCCCGGCGAGCCCGATTCACCCGCTCCCAGGTCACCACCGCGTGCAGGGTCAGTAAAAAATAGGCACTTCCAATGAAGGAAGCCGCCGCCAATGCCAACCCCACTGCATACCCCAACCACCAACGCCAGCCATCCTCCCGCCGCAACCGCTCCAGGCACAGCAGCGCCAGCAGCACCCCCAGCAGCATCAGCGACTGCCCGCGCGCCTCGGTGGAATAACGCACATGCCAGGGATGCAACGCCAGCAGCGCCAGCGCCGCCACCATCCCTCCCCTCCCCCACCAGCGCCACGCCAGCCAACTCAGCAGCACCAACCCCAAACATCCCGCCAGCAACGCCGGACAGCGCGCCGCCACCTCACTCACCTCACCCTCCTGCACCCAACCCATCGCCTGCGCCACCGTCACCCAGCAGCGCGCCAACACCGAATACGGTTGCGCATTGTTGCCCCCGCTGTTCCACCACAACGTCTCACCCCAGCGCGCCGCATCGTAAATCGGCGGTGTTGAGAGATCGGCCCGCTCCCATCGACCCGCAAACAACCGCCCGTAATTGTGCGCCTCATCGTTGTAAAGACTCAACTCCATCCGTGGCACCCGCACCAGCAGCGCCAGCATCAGCCCCCCCAGCAGGATCCACCACTCCCGCCGTCTCCACGCACCACGGCTTTCCTCCTTCGGCACCGCTTTCCACCCGCCACCCGTCCATTTCCCCACCGTCAGAAACAGCAGCAGCACCCCCACCAGATCCAGCACCACCGCCCGCCACTGCCAAATCAACGCCCGCTCTTCCAGCGTCATCTCCCGGCCCCGCCGCATCGCCCGCTCCGGTCCCCCCAGCCAATCCTCCGCCTGCCAAATCGCCACGCCACCCAGCCAAAGCATCGCCACCCCCAGCCCCACCATCCACGCCCGCCGCTCCGCATCGATCCCCTTCCACCACGACCTCACCGCCTGCCAGCCCTCGCTGCAGAACGTCGCAATCAATCCCCCCTTCATCCTCCAGCCATCCCATCCACCTCCTCAAACTTCAAGCCTCTCCTCTCCCAAAAACACCACCCCTCATTCATGGAGCCGGATGCGAGAGTCGAACTCGCGACCTGATGATTACAAATCAACTGCTCTACCACTGAGCTAATCCGGCCAAGGCTCTGATCGCAGCTTCCGCAATCAGAGCCCTCACTATGAGCAGGTTTTTCGGTTCAGCAAAGCAATTTGAGGCAGACCACCGTTTCCATCCCTCCTCACCCGCCAACCGCCGTGCAGCACGGGCAGGGCTGCACCCAATGCCCCGGACGCACTTCCTTCAAGGACAGATCCATGCCCACACTATCCCGCCACTTGGGATGGTTGAGGCGATGCCCAAAGGCGCAGCCCGGCGGCGGATGAATCGGACTCGGTACATCCCCCGACAGCAGCTGACGCTCCCTCCGCTGCGAGGGATCCGCCACCGGGATCGCATCCAGCAGCACCCGCGTGTACGCATGCAACGGCCGCCGATACAGCTCCTCCGCTGGAGCCAGCTCCATGATTTTCCCCAGATACATCACCGCCACGCGATCACTCATGTGCTTCACCACCGGCAGACCGTGCGCAATGAGCAAATAGCTCAATCCCATCTCCCGCTGCAGATCCAGCAGCAAGTTCAGCACCTGACTCTGCACCGAAACATCCAGCGCCGACACCGGCTCATCACAAATGATCAATTTCGGCTTCAGCGCAATCGCCCGGGCAATGCCGATCCGCTGCCGCTGCCCCCCTGAAAACTCAAACGGAAATCGATCCGCATGCTCCGCCTTGAGGCCCACTTTTTCCAGCAGCTCCACCACCCAATCCCGCCGCTCCGGGCGTGTCCCCATGCCCTGCACGATGAAGGGCTCCGCCAAAATATCCCTCACCGTGTGGCGCGGATTCAGAGACTCCGCCGGATCTTGGAAAATCATCTGCAAATCCCGCCGCATCGGTCGCAGGCTGCCCTGGCTGGCACGCGTGATGTCCTGCCCTTCAAACACGACCGAACCACCCGTCGGCACATACAGACGCGCAATGGCCTTGCCCAGCGTCGTTTTGCCGCAACCTGACTCCCCCACCAGCCCCAGAGTCTCGCCCTTTTCGAGCGAAAAACTCACCCCATCCACCGCCTTCAGCATCGTCTTGGTCCGCATGAAGACACCGCCCTTCACCGGGAAGTGCATGCTCAGGTCTTGAACGTCGAGGAGACTCATGGGGAAACCTCCATTCTCTTCAGCAGCTCAGGCCCAGCTTTCACGGGGATCACATCAATCGCAAAAAGAGCCCCGTCCTCACCGCGCACCAAATTGGACTCGTGCGCATCCAGCACCGCCATGCCGTCGCTCCTCCGATAATAATCATGCGCCGAGGCGCAGGATTCGAACCCGAAGGCACGCATCTCGTTCACGATTTCGTCCTCTGTGGGAGGATCGCCCGTGATCCACGTCTGGCGCACAGCAAGACAAAGTCCCGATGGGCCCTCGACCACGCCGTGAAACATCACCTGATCCCCAAATATCTCATTGTGAAGAATCCATCGGCGCAAATACTCGGTCGGTGTGGCGGCTTCCGCCTCGCCGTCAACAAACGTCATGCCGCAGCGGTTGGGATTGGTGAGCTTGATCGCACAGCCCAAGTCTTCGTCAAAAAACACCCGGTGCTCCGCGCCTTGCGCTTCGGGTTGGCGAAATGTCTCCGCCGCGATCAGGCACCCGTTTTGGCGCGCCCACGCTGCAAGACGCCCGAACTCGAGCCGCCGCCGTTCCTCTCGGTCAGAATCTTTTGATGCCGCTGCACCTGCTCCCGCACCTGCTTCAAGGTGGGCAAGGGCATCTCCAAGCGTTGGCGCAGAATTTCTTTGGGATCGCGTGTCATAACTCGAAGGGTAAGGGATGGCAGCGGATTTTCCAACTCCAGAATCGCCCGCACACACGGGGCAGGCTTCCACCCAATGGTCCGGGGCCACTTCCACAAAGGGGGGGCGTTCGTTGAGTTGCGCAGCCGTGTGCTCCATGCCCGAACGATCGGCAAAACGGCAGCCGCTGTTGAAGTTTTCGATCGCAGGCACACTGCCCGGAATGGTCTTCAACGGCGTCTTGGGCTCCGCATCCATACGCGGAATGCTCGCCAGCAAACCCCGCGTGTACGCATGACGCGGAGCCGCGAAAAGCTCGCCCACCGGTGCCCGCTCCACGATGCGGCCCGCATACATCACGGCCACTTCATCACAAGTCTCCGCGATCACCCCCAGATCATGCGTGATGAGGATCACACTCATGCCCATCTGCTTTTGCAAATCCGCGATCAAAGCCAGGATCTGCGCCTGCACCGTCACGTCCAACGCCGTCGTAGGCTCATCCGCGATCAAGAGCTTGGGCCGATTCAGCAGCGCCATCGCGATCATCACCCGC